>JAOTWM010000394.1 GCA_029862885.1 Gammaproteobacteria bacterium | reverse complement strand
GCACTCAAGACCTACTCGTTTGAATTGTCTGGGGGACTTCGGCAACGTGCGATGATCGCGATGGCCTTAGTATGCCGTCCGTCGCTTTTAATCGCCGATGAGCCCACCACCGCCCTCGACGTCACTATTCAAGCGCAGATTTTGCATCTGATTCGCCAGCTGCAGGCAGAATTGGACATGGCAGTATTGCTCATCACCCACGACCTCGGGGTCGTTGCGAACATCGCCGAGGAAGTGATCGTCATGTATCACGGTCAAATCATGGAGAGCGGTTCGGCGGATGCCATATTTCGCACCCCAGGACATCCGTATTTGCAGGCGTTATTAAATGCGGTGCCGCATTTCAACATGAAACCCGGTGAGCGGCTGGTGCCCGTGCGGGAAGTGGAGCGTGAACTCGGGAGTTTTCTCGTCGATAAACCCGCTAGCGCGGCTTCCACTGCGAACGGTGCGATGCATCTCAACGTGGCGGGTATAAGTCGGACATTTTGGATTCGTAAGTCCGGCTGGCTGCAGTCGAAGGCCGACGAAGGCATCAAAGCCGTTGACGATGTCAGCTTTTCCGTGAAACGTGGCGAGTGCTTTGGATTGGTGGGCGAAAGTGGATGCGGTAAGACCACGCTGAGCAAAATTATCATGCGTGCAATTCAGCCGGATTGCGGCGAAATTAGTTATACCGATCGTGGCGAAAGTACTGACGTGCTCGGTCTCAGTGATGACGAGCTATTGGCGTTTCGCCGCAAGATGCAGTTTGTCTTTCAAGACCCGTTTGGATCATTGAGTCCACGTATGACCGTGTTCGATATACTGCGAGAGCCACTAGTCATACATAAGATCGGGGATAGCGCATCGCAAACCGAGATGGCGAAACAACTAATGCGTGTCGTCGGCTTGGATCCGCGTTTCCTTAGGCGCTACCCACACAGCTTTTCCGGCGGCCAGCGGCAACGCATCGGTATCGCCCGCGCTCTCGCATTGCGGCCGCAGTTTTTGATCTGCGACGAGCCCGTATCGGCACTCGATGTTTCGATTCAGGCGCAAATTCTTAATCTATTAAAAGATCTGCAAAAGGAACTCGGGCTCACGTATCTGTTTATCTCCCATAATCTTGCCGTGGTCGATTATGTGGCGGATCGAATTGCGGTGATGTGTCGTGGCCAACTCGTTGAGATCGCGCCAAGGGAAATATTGTTTGGCGATCCCCAGCATCCGTATACGCAAGCACTACTCACCGCCGTGCCGTTCGCCGATCTCGATCGACCGTTGAATTTCGATGCCATAGCCGACAGTCGCGCTTCAGAGCCATCGGCTTGGCCGGCACCGTATACCGTAGACGGCGTCACGGCGACACAATTGACCGAAGTCGGGCACGAACACTTGGTGAGGCAAATATGCATCGAAACCGAGCAGCGAACGTACGCATGAATCGCAGTCTATTGACGGGTTTGGCGCTACTGCTGGCTGTGCCGATGACCAATACAGCGGCCTCGAGTGAGGTACCCACACTGGTCGCACGGGTCGCATCCGGTGACTTGCCTGCGCTTGCGCAACGTCTTCCAGAACAACCGGCCATCGCCAACTTCGACAGTCCGGAACTGCAGGTCGGCGAATACGGCGGAGAACTTCGCCTGCTGATGGCCAAGGCCAAAGATATTCGCATGATGATGGTGTATGGCTACGCACGGCTCGTCGCTTACGACCCGAAATTCGCTTTGCAGCCCGATATTCTCGAGCGAATCGAGATCGATGAAAATCGAGTGTTTACGATGCACTTGCGCCGCGGGCATCGCTGGTCCGATGGCTACCCGTTTACCTCCGAAGCGTTTCGCTACTACTGGGATGACGTTGCCAATAATCCTGATCTGTCACCGCACGGCCCGAGCAAGGTATTGATGGTGGGCGGCGAAGCGCCACAGGTTGAATTTCCGGACGCGTTCACCGTGCGCTATAGCTGGAGCAAACCGAATCCATATTTTCTGCCCGCACTGGCTGGCGCGCGACCGTTGTTTATTTACCGGGCCGGACACTACTTGCAGCAATTTCACAGGCGATACGCTGATCCCGCCAAACTACAAGAGTTAGTGACAGAAGCCGGGACCCGGGATTGGATCGGCTTGCATTTGCGCCGCGATCACCAGTACAAATTCGATAACCCGAACCTGCCAACACTGCAGCCGTGGGTGAATACCACTGAATCACCGTCGGAGCGTTTTATATTTGAACGCAATCCGTATTATCACCGAGTGGATTCAAAGGCACGGCAACTACCGTATATCGACCGTGTCGTGGTGAATATCGTGAGCAGCAGCCTGGTGCCGGCAAAAACTGGTGCCGGCGACTCCGATTTGCAGGCTCGCTACCTGCGCCTCGACAACTACACGTTCCTCAAGGCCGGCGAACAACGCAATGATTACTCGGTACGACTTTGGAACAAGGCGATCGGCGCACAAATCGCATTGTTTCCGAACCTGAACAGTAGCGATCCGGTGTGGCGTAAACTGGCGCGAGACGTTCGTTTTCGTCGCGCACTGTCGTTGGCGATCCACCGCCGCGAGGTTAATCAAGTCGTGTATTTCGGTATGGCGCTAGAAAGCAACAATACCGTGCTGCCGAGCGGCCCTCTGTACAAGCCGGAGTATCAAAAAAAATGGGCGGAGTTCGACCTGGAACATGCTAACCGGCTGCTGGATGAAATTGGCTTGACCAAGCGCGATAAACGTGGTGTGCGACTGCGGCCGGACGGTAAACCGATGGAGGTCACCGTTCACAGCGCCGGTGAAAGCACGGAAGAAACCGACGTCCTCGAACTGATTCACGACAGTTGGCTAAAGGCCGGGATCAAACTGTATACCCGCGCGTCGCAGCGCGAGGTATTCCGTAACCGAGTGTTTTCCGGTGAGGCAATGATGTCGGTCTGGTCGGGTTTGTCCAACGGTGTGCCGACGGCCGATATGAGTCCCGAGGAACTCGCACCGACCGCCCAGGATCAACTGCAGTGGCCACAATGGGGACAATTTTTCCAAACCGGCGGGCATGCCGGCGAGGCACCCGACATGCCGAGCGCTATGCGTCTCGCAGAGCTCAATGTTCTCTGGCGAAGCGCGCCCTCGGCACATGAGCGCGAAGAAATTTGGCACGAAATGCTGGCTATACATGCCGATCAAGTGCTCAGCATTGGCGTGGTGTGTGGAGTAAACCAACCCGTGGTCGTCAGCAATCGGTTGCAGAATGTACCAGTGCAAGGCTGGTACAACTGGGACCCCGGCTCGTATTTCGGATTATACAAACCCGACATGTTCTGGTTTAACGGTTCGGGTCGCGGCGGCTGATCGCAACACGGATCGATGTCATGACTGCGCCCTTAGTTATTGCTCCTAACGGAAACTGACCATGCTCGGATACGTCGTCCGCCGCGTGTTACTGATGGTACCGACAGTGCTAGCCATCAGCGCCATCGTGTTCGTCATCATCCAGCTGCCCCCTGGCGACTATCTGGAAAGTCATATTGCCGAACTGCGCAGCCAAGGCGAATCGGTAGATCTCGAGAAAATCGAATTCCTGCGCAGCCGCTACGGGCTCGACAAACCGGTGTACGAGCAATACTTCTTCTGGGTGCTCGGCATGTTCCAGGGGAACTTTGGATTTTCGTTCGAGTACGACCTGCCGGTAACCGAAGTGGTCGGGGATCGCATGTTCCTCACCATAATAATTTCCACGGTAACAATATTGTTCACCTGGATAATCGCGTTCCCGATCGGCGTTTATTCGGCGACACATCAATACAGTTGGGGTGATTACGGACTCACATTATTGGGATTTATCGGCCTCGCAACTCCCAATTTTTTGTTGGCGTTAGTCATGCTGTACTTGGCCAACGTGTATTTCGACACATCCATCGGTGGACTCATGGAACCCGCCTACATCGACCAGCCATGGAGTTGGGGCAAAGTGGTCTCGGTACTCGAACATTTATGGATTCCCGTCATCGTAATCGGCACCTCCGGCACGGCCGGAATGATTCGCCGGCTACGGGCCAATTTATTGGACGAGCTGCAAAAGCAATATGTTATTACCGGGCGCGCCAAAGGGCTACCTCGACTTAAATTGTTGACTAAATATCCGCTACGCATGTCACTGAATTTTTTTATTGCCGATATCGGCAGTATTCTACCTAGTGTCATCTCGGGCGCCGAGATCACGGCCGTGGTGCTGTCCCTGCCGACCACGGGCCCTATGCTGCTCGGTGCATTACAAAGTCAGGATATGTATTTGGCAGGTTCGTTCCTTATGTTTCTGGCATCGCTCACTGTAGTAGGTGTATTGGTTTCGGATTTGTGCCTGGCGATGCTGGACCCCCGTATACGCCTACAAGGTACTGTCACGCGGTGACCACATTGAACGCATCGCCGGCTGAGGCGCATTTTGTTTCGAAGGAATCGTTCGATCCGCTGTCCATCGAGGCGCTCGCACCGGAACAGGAAAAATACTATTTGGCATCACAGTGGCGGCTTATGTGGTGGAAATTACTGCGCCACCGGGTCGCCGTGGTGTCGGGCATAATCTTGCTATGCATGTACGGATCGACATTGATCACCGAAGTGCTCGCGCCGTACAACTTGCACACGCGGCATGTCGATTCGATCTACGCGCCTCCGCAACGCGTGCATCTTTTCCACGATGGAGATTTTATCGGTCCGTTCGTATACGGCCACGAATATCGGCTGAACATGGACAACCTCAAGCGCGAATACACTCCGGACCGTACCAACATCCAACCATTACGGTTCTTCTGTCATGGCGATGACTATGAATTTTGGGGTGTCGTAGACGCATCGTGGCATCTCATCTGCCCCGCCGCGGACGGTACGTTGTTCCTACTGGGTACCGATCGATTAGGGCGCGACATGCTGTCACGCATTCTTTACGGCGCCCGAATCTCACTAACGATAGGCTTGATCGGTATTGCGATCAGTTTCGCCCTGGGTATCGTGATCGGTGGCATCGCCGGCTATTACGGTGGGCTCACCGACACGCTAAT
>JAOTWM010000393.1 GCA_029862885.1 Gammaproteobacteria bacterium | reverse complement strand
AAATCCTGATTGTCGATGAAGTGTTGGCCGTTGGTGACACCGAGTTCCAGAAAAAGTGCATTAACAAGATGCAGGATGTAAGCCGCCACGGCCGCACAGTCCTATTCGTGTCACACAATATGCCGGCGGTGGCCGCGCTATGCAGTCGCGCTATCCTATTAAACGGTGGTAGTGTTGTCATGGATGGGCCGACTCATGATGTCATTGGTGGATACCTGAACAGCGAGGCGGGAGCACCTCCTGCGCGCGAATGGCTCGATGCTGACGCCGCGCCGGGGGGCGAAGTGACCCGTCTGGTATCTGTGCGCGCGGTCGATAAGAGCGGAAACAGCGCCCCATCCATCGACATTCGCGAGCCAGTTGGAATTGAAATGGTGTTCGACGTATTGCAGCCAGGACACAAGTTGTTACCGCATTATTGGATATATAATGAAGAAGGAGCAGTTGTATTTTCGTCCCTCAATCAAGACCCGAATTGGTACGCAAAGCCTTATTCAGTGGGTCGATATGCAAGCACCGTGTGGATACCTGGGAACTACCTTACATCTGGTACATTGCTTGTTACAGCTGCACTAGTCACCCGCGATCCTGATATTTTACAGTTCGACGAACCTCAGATTATCGGCTTTTGCGTCAGAGATAACATGGGTCCAGGCACAGCGCGCGGCGACTGGGCGGGCGATATGCCCGGGGCAGTGCGGCCGCTGCTAAAGTGGACTACAGAGTATTTTTCGTAAACCACAGAATGCAATGACTTCGGACGGCAACAACCTTAACAAACCGTTGGCGAATATACGAATCGAAACAAATCGGATGAATCATGAAACATCTAATCAGGCGCATATTGAATCGATTATTCCATATATTCGATTTCGAGATGCCGGTACGTTTCGGTTCGTTGCGTCGAGTTACCCCCATTAGCCGATCATTTGGCATAGACCGTGGAAACCCCATTGACCGCTATTACATCGAGTCGTTTCTAGAAAAACACCGGCATGACATCAGAGGTCGTGTACTCGAAGCAGGTGGTTATGTCAATTACACGAAGCAATTCGGGGATAATCGCGTCACGCAGGGAGACATCCTTTATCCCAAGGATGGCCATCCCGACGGCACGATAATAGGGGACTTGGCAACTGGCCGAGGGGTCCCTCTTGATGTTTTTGATTGCCTGATACTGACCCAGGTATTTCCATTCATTTACGATCTCAGGGCGGCCGTCTTAAATAGCTACCGGTCGCTTAAAGAGGGCGGAGTTTTGTTAGCCACACTCCCTGGGATCAGTCAGATATGTAGATACGACATGGAACAGTGGGGCGATTATTGGCGGTTCACTGACATATCGACGCGTCAGCTCTTCGGTGATGTTTTTCAATCGGAGAACGTGACCGTCGAAGTTTATGGCAATGTGCTGGTTGCCTGCGCGTTTCTGCATGGGCTGCCAAGCCGCGAGTTCACACGGCAGGAGCTCGATTACATAGACCCTGACTATCAGCTCTCGATTACAGTTCGCGCGGTTAAAGCTCCGAAGAATGGGAGTGTACTGTCAGATTCCGGGAAGACAGGCTGAACATATGCGGGAGAAGTTTTCGCAAGCATATCGCATCGTGATAATTAATAGCTCAGAGATACGTGGATTGAGCGCGAATTAGCCGCACGAATGAGAATGATAAAATTGCTGTAAGGATATGACGCATGTCGCACTTACGAAATTATGCGGTAAAGCTCAGTTGGGTAATCAAAAAGTATCTTGTTATTGCGTTATGATAACCCTTCGCGAGATAACAGACAGCTCGGCCCTCGTCGTGGCGCACCCGGACGACGAGGTACTGTGGTTTAGCTCCATTCTGGAAGACGTCGGAAAAATACTTGTTTGTTTTCTGGACGTCGCATCACGGCCGGACTGGAGCGCGGGACGCCGGGAATCCTTGCGTACATATCCACGCAATAGCGTGTTTAGCCTTGGACTAACCGAGTCGGAAGTATTTAACGGCGCTGCGTGGCCAGATCCGGTCCTCTCCGAGTTCGGGCTCTATGTCGCGCGCAGGACCGGGTCACTGCAGGGATATTCGTTCGAGACGTACAAGTCCAATTTCGAGCGCCTGAAAGACAAGCTACGCCATAAACTCACGGGAATCCGAAACGTCTTCACACACAATCCCTGGGGCGAGTACGGCCACGAAGAGCACGTGCAGGTATTTCTAGCAGTTGATGCATTGCGGGCCGAGCTTGGTTTTCGTCTGTGGTTTTCCAACTATTTCAGCAACAAGAGCTATGGCTTGATGTTGCGCTACATGACCGGATTCGACGGTGCTCACCGAACATTGAAGACTAGGCCAAAATTGGGCAAGCGCGTGCAAGCTCTCTACGCTCGGAACGGTTGTTGGACGTGGTTTTCAGACTATCAATGGCCAGTGAACGAAACATTCATGTTGTGGGACGGGAACAGCCCGAAGACGTCGAGAGCGGGGGCAGTTTTTCCGTTGAACTTCATTCGTATCGAGTTTTCGCCATCTCGGGATAGCGAGCGGTCTTGGCGTACATTGGCTGGACGGATATTGAGGAGACTTGGGCCGAGGCTTCCTAGAGGCCATTCTCATTGAGAGACGCTTGCCTCATGGAGCAGCCGATTGACGCGATCTCGATAGGCATGGGCAACACATTCGGTTACTAATGAAAAAGGGTCCTTATGACGATTCTTCACATCACGGACACAACGATGACGACAAAAACACAAGTTAACGACGAGCGCGGCGAGCAACGGGCGGCGCCGTGCCGGTTTTGCGGTGCGCCACTCAATCATACGTTTGCGGATTTGGGCATGTCTCCGCTGGCGAACTCGTACGTGCCGGTAGCAAAGGCAAACGCGATGGAGCCGTTCTATCCGTTGCATGCATACGTTTGCACAAAGTGCTGGCTGGTGCAGTTGCAGATGTACGAGACGGGCGAGCATATCTTCAGCGACTATGCGTACTTCTCGTCCTATTCGGACAGTTGGCTCGCGCACGCCAAAGCCTATACCGATATAATGCGCGCGCGGTTTAATTTCAATGCCTCATCGCAAGTGATTGAGATCGCGAGTAACGACGGATATCTTTTACAGTATTTCAAGGAAGCTGGGATACCGGTGCTCGGTGTGGAGCCCGCGAAAAACGTTGCCGAAGTAGCGGTCGCGAAAGGCATACCCTCCGTGGACAAGTTCTTCGGCGAGGCCACCGCACGTGAGTTTGTCGGCGATGGCATACAGGCGGATCTACTGCTCGGCAATAATGTGCTGGCGCACGTGCCGGATCTGAACGATTTCGTGAAAGGCATGAAGATCCTGCTGAAGCCCACGGGCGTGATCACGATGGAATTCCCCCACCTGCAGCGGCTGGTCGATGAGTGCCAGTTCGACACGATTTATCATGAGCA
Source organism: Gammaproteobacteria bacterium (assembly GCA_029862885.1). GTDB lineage: Bacteria > Pseudomonadota > Gammaproteobacteria > Arenicellales > JAOTWM01 > JAOTWM01. The sequence continues at coordinate 1,661 of JAOTWM010000393.1, read as the reverse complement.
CTTTTCCTACTTCTCGTTCATTACCGTGGAACAGGTTTTTGCCAGGCACGGTCTCACGTTATTCGATGTCGAGGAACTGCCGACGCACGGCGGGTCGCTGCGCATCTATGGCCGTCATTCAGAGGATGGCTCCAAACCGGTGAGCGAACAGGTCGTTGCATTGCGTGAACGGGAAAAGCAACTCGGATATGCCGGCCTTGACCTCTATAACTCGTTCGCCGACAAAGTCATGGCTACCAAACGTGATATTCTGGAATTCCTGATCGGGGCCAAGCGTGCTGGCAAAAAAATTGTCGGTTATGGTGCGCCGGCCAAGGGCAATACCTTGCTCAACTATTGCGGCATCCGCAACGATATGATCAGTTACACGGTAGACCGCAGCCCGCACAAGCAGGGCCATTACCTGCCGGGTACCCGTATCCCGATACACGGACCGGAAAAAATACGCGAGACCAGACCGGATTACGTCGTGATCCTGCCCTGGAACCTCAAGGAAGAAATAATCAAACAGATGTCGCACATCCGGGAGTGGGGAGGAAAGTTCGTTGTATTTATACCCGAAGTCAATATCATTCCATGATCTTCACGGAAACGCCACTCAAGGGGGCGTACGTCATCGACCCGGAGCGGCTCGCCGATGCGCGCGGGTTCTTCGCCCGGACCTGGTGCCGGCGTGAGTTCGAAGCACATGGTCTGAATACGGCCCTGGCCCAGTGCAGCATTTCATTTAATCAAAAAACGGGAACACTGCGAGGCATGCACTATCAGGTTGCACCCCATGCCGAGCATAAACTGGTGCGCTGCACGGCCGGCATTATCTACGATGTGATTGTGGACCTGCGCCCGGGATCCGGGACCTTTCGCCATTGGTTTGCGGCGGAGCTCTCCGCGGACAACCGCCGTATGCTCTATATCCCCGAGGGGTTCGCCCACGGTTTTCTCACGCTCGCCGACAACACCGAAGTCTTTTATCAGATCTCGGCGTACTACGTCCCGGAGAGCGCGCGTGGCGTACGCTGGAATGACCCTGCTTTCGAGAACTCGTGGCCGGCGCACCCACGAATCTTGTCGATACGCGATAGCACATACCCGGATTATGCGGAATAATATTGTGTAATAAGTTAAAAAGAGATCAATATCCGGCGCAGAAAACCAAGGAATACGGGAGGGACGCATTTTGCCGCGAAACAAAACTAAAAGAACTGTTAAGCGCCTGTTGATAAGCGGAGCCGCACTTTGCGTGGCGGGTATTGGCTATCTTGTTTACCGGGACTTCTCAAACCCCGAGGGGCACGGCGAGCGGGTTGTTCTCGGGGTAGTGTTTGGGTTTCTGGCGTTGCTAATGTCAATGGCGTTGCGAATGCACTTCGATCAGAAGATCAATGTCTTGCTCGTTACTGGCGCATCAGTAACCGCACTCTACATAGCGGAGATAATCCTGCTCTATTTCACGACGATCACTCCTGTGGATATCTGGGCGGAATCGGCGAGGAAAGCAGGGATTCACTTCGACCGACGTACACGGATCGAGGTGATTCAAGATCTCAAGGCAACCGGGGTGGATGCCGTCCCTGACATCGCCCCCTCGTTCGTGCTCAAGTCGTCTGGGAAGAATATATATAAGTCCACGCTCAGTCTGGATGGCCATGATGGCCATCCAG
>JAOTWM010000392.1 GCA_029862885.1 Gammaproteobacteria bacterium | reverse complement strand
CGATGATCCCGTTGCACCGCCCGTTGCAATTCATCGCGCATGGATTGTGACAACGCGTTCACCGGGGGATTGTCGAGCCGCAACAGCGCCACGCCGTCGATGTGTTCGATGTGGACGCGGCCGCTGCTGGTGTCAGTCATGCGATGCTTGGGGAGATTAGTGCGGCTAACGTTCGGCGCATTGTCGGTGATATGGGTGCGGATTCCAAATCTCGAGTGTCATACCGGGCGTCTGGTCAGGGGTGACCGATCCCGCGTACCATCATACAAGGCGCAGGCAAAATCATCAGACACTAAAGGGTTAGAACGAATGAGTGGGCCATTACAAGGCGTACGCGTATTGGATTTGTCACGGGTCTTGGCAGGGCCGTGGTGTACGCAACTGATGGCCGACTTGGGTGCCGAGGTCATCAAGGTAGAACGCCCTGGTGCGGGTGACGACACCCGTCATTGGGGGCCTCCATGGCTTAAGGATCGCGCCGGTCGGGACACCGGCGAGTCCGCCTACTTCCTGTCGGCGAACCGTGGGAAGCAGTCGATCACCGTCGATATCTCAAACCCGGATGGTCAGCAGCTGATCCGCGACCTTGCCGCCGAGTCCGATGTTTTTATCGAGAACTTCAAAGTCGGCGGTCTGGCCGCGAAAGGATTGGGTGCCGACGATTTGCTCGCGTTGAATCCGCGTCTCATTTATCTATCGATCACCGGATTCGGCCAGAGCGGGCCAATGGCGGCACAGCCTGGTTACGACTATTTGATCCAAGCGATGGGCGGCTTGATGAGCATCACCGGTGTCGAGGATGGCGCGCCCGGAGCCGGGCCGCAGCGCGTAGGTGTCGCAATCAGCGATCTCACAACCGGGTTATATGGAGCGGTTGGGATTCTTAGCGCGTTGTTTCACCGTGAGCAGAGTGGGCGAGGGCAGCACATCGATTTAGCCTTGCTGGACACGCAAGTTGGTTGGCTGGCGAATCAAGCGATGAATTATTTTGTGGGTGGCGAAGTACCGATGCGTACTGGCGCCCAGCACCCCAATCTCGCTCCGTACCAGCCATTCGAGGCGGGTGACCAGCCGGTTATTATCGCTGTCGGAAACAACGGCCAGTTTCAGCAACTGTGTCAGTGCATCGAGCGACCGGAACTTATCGACGACGAACGCTTTCGCACCAACCCGCTGAGGGTGCAGAACCGCACCGCGCTGGAGCGGGTATTGCAGGCGGAAATTCGCAAACATCCGGCCGCATACTGGTTGGAGAGGTTGCCGGCCCGGGGTGTGCCTTGCTGTAGGATCAACACGATCCAGCAAGCGTTCGACGAACCGCAGATTCAGCATCGGCAAATGCATATCAGACTCGACCATCCACTCGGCGGGGAAATCGACGCGGTCGCGAATCCGTTGAATCTGTCGGCAACCCCGATTCGATACGACAAGGCGCCACCGCAACTCGGGCAGCATACGGATGCCGTGTTGCACGATGTGCTCGGTTGTTCGAACGATACGATTCGCTCACTCCGTGAGCGCGGTGTGGTATAGCGTGTGCAACGACTCCCCAGGGTCATTTTAGGAACAGGTGGCCGCGCGCGCGTCGCCCACCTATTTTGAAATTGCGTCAAGACGATTTACGATCCAAGCAATTCCTTTGAGTCGTCGGGGGCCTCGCTGCGTTCATCGAGTCCGTAGTCGCGTTCGACATGGGCCACGCGCAACCGGTAGTTGGCGAATACACCGCGACGACCCTTGGCCTGTGTTTTGCGATGCCCGATATGGTTGCGCCAGGTCCGAACGGCTCGTTCATCGCGCCAGTACGACAGCGATAGCAGTTTCCCCGGTTCGTGCAGGCTTTCAAAACGTTCCACGGAAACGAATCCGTCGACGGATTCGAGTTCGGAGCGCAATGCTCCCGCCAAATCGAGATACTCGTCTTTACGACCGTCGGCAGGCCACACTTCGAAAATAACTGCAATCATCGGTAGCGGTAGACGGTGAATTCTAGCGAACCGGAAGGTCCAGGCCTGTGGATGCAAACGATATTTATTGATTTCCTCATAACTTTAATCGCTTCAGATGTTTCTCGTAGGGGTCCAAATTGTCTGCGGCGCTAACGCGGTAATCATCCGTTATTGACTAATCCCCTTCGAAACCCTGCAACACATTCACCGTATTGATGCCAATTTCGCTAACATCGTAACCCCCCTCCATGACGAATAATGTCGGCACTCCGAGCCTCGCGATATCGGCCCCGAAAGTACGGTAATCATCGGTTTTGAGCTTGAAGAAACTGATCGGATCGTTTTCGAAAGTATCGACTCCTAGCGACACGACAATGGCGTCAGGGCTATGGGTCTGGACCTTGGCCAAGCCATCCAGCAGAGCGCGTCGCCACTCGGCGAACGCGGTTCCGGGTTTCATTGGGTAGTTGTAGTTGTGTCCGATGCCATTACCGGTGCCGGTTTCATCGGCGTATCCAAGAAAATGCGGAAATGCGTCGGCAGGATGGCCATGTAGCGAAACAAACACCACATCGTCGCGTTCGTAGAATATATCCTGGGTGCCGTTGCCGTGATGAAAATCCACATCCACGATCGCTACGCGTGCTGCATTATGGTCCCGCAGATATTGCGCTGCGATGGAGGCATTATTCATAAAACAATAGCCACCGAACATATCGAATGCGGCGTGGTGTCCCGGTGGGCGACACAGTGCGAACGCCGCGCCCGCCCCCGACCGTAACAGCTCGGCGCCTGTTAGCGCGACTTGTGCGGTCGCGAGCGCGGCTTCCCAAGTGCCGGGGCTGATTGAGGTTTCAGCCGCCATCGCGTAATAACCCAACTTGCCGTCGACGTGATTGGGCACTCTGTGCACCATACGCCGCGCCGGCCAGCAGGTGGCGATGGCCTCGCCCTTGTAGCCCTCCGCTGCCCAATCGTCCCAGGCGGTTTCCAGAAAACCAACGAAACCGGCGTCGTGAGTACGTAAGATCGGTTCCATGCCGAAGTCTTCTGGCGCACGTACTTCGCCCAGGTTTACTTCGCGCACCCGGTCGATAATATATTCGGCGCGCGACGGCCGTTCATGGGGGTGAATCAGTTCGCCACCGAACAGCTCGGTCTTGGAGTCGCGTAGTTTGTGTTTTTCGGTGTAGACCGTAATCATGCGCTCAGCCGGTTCGCGACCCACTGATGAAAACACAACGTCGGCCCGTCCATAGCCGGCGAGAAGGTGCCGCCGTCGAAGCCAGGGGAATGTCGTCCTTGTTGCAGGCCTTCCACGGCCCATACATCTTCGCCAAACACCTCCTGCCATGTCACTCGAATTGCGCGCCGCGTGTCGCGGTGAGTTTCATCGTGCGCGGCGTCGCCGAGATACGAAATTTGGATGCGCTCGACGGTTTGCTCGTGATTAATCGGGATCAATGCAATCGCGAATAGGTGATCGCGCTGCAGGCCGAGCAACACGTTTGGAAACATCGCGGCGTATTCCGCGTGGCACAATTTATCTTCGGGCCAAGCATCGAAGTGCGGCATCGGTGCGCGGTCGCCGTAGTCCGGGTTATAGACGACCGATCCCTGTCCCGCGAAATGCCCGTGTTCGACAATATGGTAGTGGTCTTCGAGCCGCGAATAGCTGTTCAGGCCCGGGTGCACCCAGGGCAAATGGTAACTTTCACAATAATTTTCGACCGCGAGTTTCCAATTGGACTGGACGGTCAGCTCCCAACAGCCGTGTTCGGTGTCGGGTACTAAATTCGCCCCTTCGGTAGTGCCCCAAAACGGTTTCCAGCGTTGCCGCAATAGATCGATGTGGTCCGGGAACGGCGCGGCGTCGCCGGACAGGTTGACAAAAATTATGCCTTGCCAAACTTCCGAGCGCACCGCCACCAACCCCGTCTTGGATTTATCGAACCCTTCGACCTCGTGGACACCGGAACCACCGATATGGGGAGTCCCACGCAACTCGCCGTCCAGCGAATAAGTCCAGGAGTGATACGGACAGCGGATGGAACCTTTAAGGTGGCAGGGTTCGCGCAGCAACCGCTGGCCGCGGTGCCGACAAACATTATGGAATACTTTGATTTCGCTTACCGGATTACGCACGATGAGCAGCGGTTGGCCCATTATCTCGATCGGCAGTGCGTCGCCGGTCGTGCCGACATCCGTGCTAAAACCCGCACATACCCATGTCTTGGCCAGTAAATGATCGCGTTCATAGCGTGCGAATTCAGGGCTCGTATATGCCTCGTTCGGCAATCCCGTCGCTTCTGCGATCGGCCGGTTAATTGCGTCGATAACAGGGGCTGGCAGGGGGCCGTAATGTCTTAAACCTACGTCCATTCGCGGACACTCGGTAACAGGTCACGAGAACGAGCGCTACGATCCGTTGGAGCGCAGCGTTCGACGGCTCGCCGCGAACCTCGCTCGCCGCGAATTGCTAATCTCACCACTAAATACCCGGTAATTGCTAGTCCGCCTCCGTAAAATAATCACCGTAGCCGAGATTGGTGACTGAAAACGCTTTAGCGGTACCAAGTAGGTCCGTGCCGTGCCATCGCAGGTTCGGCTCGGTTATGATACCCGGAACACGATGATCGACCGCTGCCAACGTGGAGGGAGCGATGACTGGGCACCTACGCGACTACAAGGTTCTTACGTTCGACTGTTACGGCACGCTGATCGACTGGGAATCCGGGATCTGGGACGGTCTGCAGCCGGTCATCATGCAAAACCAGCGCAGCGACATTACCCGGGAAACCGGGCTCGCGTCGTTTGCGCTGCATGAGAGCGCGCAGGAACAGGCGACCCCAAACATGCTTTATCCGCAGCTGCTTGAGAAGGTACACGCGGCGATCGCGGCGGAATTTGATATGGTTACGTCGCCGCAGGCCGATGCCGCATTTGGACAATCGGTTGCCCATTGGCCCGCGTTCCCTGATAGTGCTGATGCACTGCGCTACCTGAAGACCCGTTTTCGGCTGGTGATTCTATCCAACGTTAACCGTGACGGCTTCGCCGCATCGAATCGCAAACTTGGCGTCGAGTTCGATGCGATCTACACGGCGCAGGACGTGGGCTCCTACAAACCGT
>JAOTWM010000391.1 GCA_029862885.1 Gammaproteobacteria bacterium | reverse complement strand
CCGCAATTCGCTCTCGGTGGGCCCGTAGAAACCCGAACAAACTCAGGATCGAAATCGTGGTGATGGCAAACAGCGCTTCCTGCTTATGAACCAGCGCCATGGTCAGCATATAGAACGGAATCGGTACCAACACCGGCCAACCGACGCTGCGATTCTGCAGGAACCGCAGAACCAAATAAACTGTAGCTAGATAGACGATATAGTTGAGTGCAACCGGCGCTAAGATGTAATAACGTATGAACGCAAATTGCGCGATCCCCATGTACAGACCCGTAATAACAACGGTAACGAGGCCAATCCAATGCTTACTGATCGCCGATAACCGAAAATTCTTAAAAATAAATACGGTGAAACTGAAAATTGCAGCCGCCAACATCACTGTGTTCGTCAACGTCGCCCACGGTAACGAAGATTCGATTGACAATCCGCTCAACCACGATACCAATGCGTGAAACGTATGCCAGTATCCCATGGATTTATCGAGCAACAGCGATGGTAGCTGGTGTAGCGATACATTACTGAGGTCACGGAACAACAGGCCGTCTTGGATCGATGCCAATTTGATTTGCATGCGGCCCAAATGCCACCACATATCACTGGGTATTTCCGTATAAGGACCGACCAGCGACACATAACCCACAGCCACGAGCAGTGACAACGCTGTAACAATAGAGCGACCACGGCGGTGGCGTAGCCAGACCGATTTAGGGCGGCTGACGGCCCGGCCGTACCTTACAAGTACCAGCGCAGCGAGAACGACAAGGCTGCCGTTCATCAACCACAGGAATTCCGATACTCCAAGTCCGAGCAGCGCACCGCCCACGCTAACGCTAGCGATAAATACATATGACCACGCAAAAAGGACGACGAAGTGGCTCGTCGAGTTTGCTGCGAGCCGCTGGATCAGCCAACCCGGGACCAAGAAATACAGTCCGTAGTAAAATAGATATAACATCGGTTTATCCCGAATAATTCATGAAGGGTTCGGACGGAAGGCGGATCAGGGCTAAGGCGTCGGTGCGATCGTCCGCCGATGCATAGGCGTAGTTGTACACCAAGGGGGATCGTGACGAATACGACACCCGAATATTGGTGAATCCGAACAGGACAAAGTTTGCAGAGGACCCATATCCTAATGGACTGGGTAACCGTTTAGGTAGCTTAGAAAATTTATCACCCATCGTCCGCCTTCGTGAAATACCCGAGTTAAGTCACCGCTAGCCGCATTTAGAGCCCGTCAATCTTATGGAACCTCTGCGATAGTCACGAACGTAGGCATACTCTTGCTCATTACCTACATTCGGCGCCGCACTGCTCCGCAGACGTTGCTAATAAATTGCGCTCTCGGGCGATACGATTTAATGGTCAGAATCAGTCATCGTAGCTAAAATTTGCGCATTCACCTTGCGCACATCGAATCTATCCAACGCCAACTGCCGCGATCTCTCGCCCATCGACCCGCTCAGCGACGCGTCGATCAGAAACTTCTCCATTGCTGCCGCAAGCTGTTGCGGATTTCGCACCGGAACGAGGAAGCCATTGACACCTTCCGTAACCGCTTCCCGGCAACCCGGCCAATCGGTTGTCACTATCGGCTTTCCGCAAGCCATCGCTTCGAGGATCGATCGCGGTAATCCTTCCCGATAATAAGACGGCAGAACAAACACTTCACAACTCGTCAAAAACGGTCGAACATCCTTGGCCTCGCCGAGGTATTCAATGAATCCGGCCGCCTCCCAATCCTGAATTTCCAATTGCGTTTGCGCCGATGGTCCGTGTTCCAACGGTCCCAGCAAACGAAATTTCGCATGCGGGTAGCTTGACTTTAGCAGACGTGCCGCGGCCACGAAGTCCGCACTGCCCTTCTCCTTCAACATACGCGCAATCAGCAAAAAGCTCCCGGGCTGCACCGTATCGGGGTTGGGTCGAAAACGTTGTACGTCGACGCCCGACCCTGGTAATACGATCGATTGCGCCGTGCTCGCTATCTTTAAGCGTTGCAGCAATCGGGCATCATCGCTATTTTGAAAATACACCCGGCGACAAACGCCCAGCGATTTGCGGTAGAACGGTGCGACCGCCGCCAGCAACAGCCGCTGCCGCGCAGATTGGTTGTTGAATAGTTGTCCCAGGCCCGTAATCATTGCGCAGATTGTTTTCACTCCCTCTAAGTGTGCCGCATAACTCCCATACATGACCGGCTTTACGGTATAGCTTAGTACTACATCGGGTTTTTCGGCTCGCAGAATTCTTCGCAATTGGAGGAATGTTTTGAAATCACGAATGGGGTTTATGCCACGCGCCGAGATATCGAAGTGAATGTGTTTGACTCCAAGGCCGCTCAGGACTTCGGTCGATTCATCATATGGCGCTATGCCTACCACATCGTAATCGTGGCGTTGTAGGAGTTCGATGAACTCGCGCCGCAGATTGTACAAATAACGGGACGTGTTGTAGATTAGCGCTATCTTGCTCCGCATCGCTCGTTCTCCAGCCACGCCTGAACCATGAGCACGTCCCATAAATAATATTGCCAGTTGCGGGACCCGTCCAAGTGCTCGGACCATTTCTCGCGAATTTGCGGTGCATGAAAAAACCCACCTTGGGCTAATCGTTGTTCCGCCAGCAAGTCCTCGGCCCATTCCCGTAACGGACCGCGAAGCCAAGTATCAATCGGAACACCAAAACCCATCTTCGGTCGATCAATAAGCGCTTGCGGCACATGCCGATACAACAGTTGGCGCAATAGCCATTTGCCCTGCCCATCACGCAACTTCATTGTCAGCGGCACATCACGTGCAAATTCAACCAGCCGATGGTCCAGCATCGGAACCCGCACCTCGAGACTCACTGCCATGCTGGCACGATCCACTTTGGCCAGTATATCGTCCGGCAAATAGCTAATCTGATCAACGTGCATCATCCAATTTGCAAAATCGATATTGCTCCCGGCGGCCACCTCTGTGCGAATCACTGTATCTGGCTCGAACCCACCCTTAACCAACTCCGCCGGCTGTTTCCAGTGCGAAATCAGAAAATAATAGAGGTCGCGCGGCGACTGCACCGACATAATTTCCGCCAGTTTGTGCGCTTTATCTCCCGCGTTAGGGAATTGATGTTTGGCAGCAATTAGCGGTGACAGAACATTGAATACGCTTTGCCAAGCACGCGGCGAAATGGCGGTCAATCCCCGTCCGGCCATGTGCCGTAATGCCCTCGGCATCCATTTAAGCTTACGCCATAGCGACGTACCCCAATAATACCGATTATAACCGCCAAATAACTCGTCCCCACCGTCGCCGGACAAGCTCACCGTTACCGACTGACGGGCCAATTGTGAGACTAAGTAGGTCGGAATCTGCGACGAATCGGCAAACGGTTCGTCATACATGGTCGATAGCTTTGGGATCACGTCCATCGCTTCCTGGGATGTAACATAGAGCTCCGTGTGATCCGTGCCGAGATGCGCGGCCACGGCTTTCGCCTGTTGTGCCTCGTTGTATTCGGACTCGTGGAAGCCGATCGAGTAGGTTTTAACTGCGCGCGAACTTTGCACCTGCATCAATGCGACAATTACCGACGAATCGATTCCTCCTGACAACAACGCACCCAACGGCACGTCCGCCACCATCTGTTGGCCGACTGATGTCATCAGCAATTCTTCGAGCCGATCGATCGCATCGATTGCCGACAACGTCGAATTGCTGGAAACTCCGACGGCATCCGCAGACTTTTGTGCCGACCAGTAACGGCGCGGCGCAACCAATGTGTTCGAAGACTCGCTTTCGAAAGGTGAGATCGTCGTATTCTCGTGTACCGCCCCAATTGGCAGCTGCAATACACAACCCGGCCACAATTTATATATCTCCTTATATATCGACCATGGCGCCGGGATATAGTTGTGCCGCATCAATAGGGTCAACGCGCCACGGTCAATGACGCCACACCAATCTGGGTGAGACCGCAGCGCCTTCAGTTCCGAACCGAATACAAATGATGTGCCGACGCGCCCATAATACAATGGCTTTTCGCCCATGCGATCGCGTGCCAATGACAGAGTACGTTGCCGTTGGTCCCACAATCCGAACGCAAACATCCCAACACTACGCGTCAGCGTCGCGTCCAGCCCCCAACAGTCGATGGCCGCTAAAAATACCTCGGTATCCGAATGCCCTCGAAATTTTACTTGTTCCGCCTCAAGGTCACGACGCAATTCCCGGTGGTTGTAAATCTCACCATTGAATGTGATCCGATAGCGATCGCTCGGCGACGCCATCGGCTGGTGACCTAATGGGGATACATCGACAATCGAAAGACGACGGTGTCCGAATCCAACACCCGTCTCGACATCACACCAGATTCCCTCGTCGTCGGGCCCGCGGTGAGCCAGGCTGTCGTTCATCGCACGCAGAGTGGATTGCAGCGATTCGGCTGAACCACGGCCAGCTGCATCAACATAGCCAACGATACCGCACATTACAGAATTAAGCTCCGGTACAACGCCTCATACCGCGACGCCATATGCGCCAGGCTATAATGTTCAATAACACGCCGCCGAGCGTCGGCACCGATCCGGCAGCGCGCCTCTTTGTCCAATGATAAGATTTCTTCCCACGCCGTGACCAACGCTTGATGGTCACGTATGGGACATATCCAACCGAATTCACCGACGATTTTCGCGGAATCCCCCACGTCGGTCGCAACCACACAAACCTCACACGCCATAGCCTCGGCCACCACATTGGGGAAACCTTCGCCATAAGCGGATGATGATGTAAGAATATCGAGTCCCGCGACGACCTTCGGTATGTCGTCGCGCAAACCCAGCAGATGACTGCGGTGTGCGATACCGGCGCTTCGAACCAGTTCGACCAAGTCGTCATTGCTCCACTCAATATCCTCGCCACAGAATACAAAATGAACATCGGTGCCGCACCGCACCAGTTCCACCGCCGCCTTCACGAACGTGGCGTGGTCCTTCTGCGGATCGAAGCGGGCTACCAACCCGACTAACGCGGCCTGTGGCGGCACCCCGAGTTCGGCTCGAAGTTTGTGACCGGCATCGGGCGCAGCGGCAAACTGCGATACATCGACACCGTT
>JAOTWM010000390.1 GCA_029862885.1 Gammaproteobacteria bacterium | reverse complement strand
CGGCGCGGCTGTCGGTAGTGGCCACCGCGATTTTAATGCCGCGTGTGCCAAGTTCATGAAATAGCGCTTTCACGTTACCCCGCGGCACTATTAGATCGGCGGTCGGTGGATTTTGCAGCGCCAGGCAAAATGTGGTTCGAACGTGATTCATGGCGTCGTGCCAGTCGATGCCGTATTGGTAGACTACACTGGCGGCGATGACGCCGAGTTCTTCGATCGGTGCGGTGCTATATGGACTGTTGCTGCGGGTGCGACGTGCCGCGCAATCGTATCCCAGCGCTCGATAAATTTCCTGGCGTAATTCTATGCCACCATCCAGTTGAGTGACCAACGCCTCGACCCCTGTTTCTGCGCGTCGCCCCCATAAGTGATGGAAATCGATTAACGTACCGTCTTTGTCGAACACGATGAGTTCAGCATCGATGCAGGTCCTGCCAAACGTCACGGCTGCCATCGCAATTGCCCTTAGTGTGTGTCTTGATGTTTTTGGAATGCGAGAAACGTGATCTGGCCGACATTTTGACGTTGCGCATCTAAGGTCGCGACAAATCGATCCAACTCGTGATTTTTCTCAAGCTCGTCGAGCTGGGCTAGCGCCGCCTGCAATTCTGTATCGCTCACGGTACTCCAGATCGAATCGCCATTGCGCCAGCTTGGGGAAAACGGCCCATGTTCGTCGAAATACGCCTCGCCTTGCAGGGGCGGATCGATGACCGGACGTTCACCAACAAGGGTGAACCCTAAGTTGTTCATTGTTTCGGCCAGTTGTGGGATCGGAATATGTCGACGGCACATGCGCTCGCGTGCTTCCGGTATCAGCGCATACGGCCAAAAGCCGCGCCGCAGCTGGTCATGGCTGCATGTGTTCACAACCAACACCGCGTTTGGTTTCATGACCCGCGCGAATTCGGCGAACGCCTCGCGACAGGCCGGATACGACGGGTCGGTACCATCGTCCAAGTGATGCAATACCTGGTTTACGATCACGCCGTCGAATGACGTCGCGCCGAATGGCAACGCCTGGAGCCGGGCATGATGAAATTCCGTGTTGTCGGCGCCATCGAGTTTCAATCGGGCGCGGTCCAGCATTTTGGGGTTCGCATCGGCGGCGTTGATATGCCCCAGTTCGGATGATAGCGCGAAAGTGTAGTTGCCGGTCCCACAGCCTGCATCCAGCAGGCGTTGTTGACGCAGCGCAATCGGGTTGTGGCCTAAGAAATCGAGAATAATAGCGACTCCAATCGGAGCTCGGGTCTGGTCGTAGCTGCGAGCTACGATTGAATAGTTCTCATAGGTGCTCATGTTGTTGGGAAGCGCAGAAGTATGACTGTTTCTTAGCGGCCGTTGTCCCGTAGAATATCGTAAATCGCATCTGCCGGGATAATTTAGTGACCGATAACCACTACGACTGCATCATCGTTAGCGCCGGGTCGCCCGCCTGCGTCATCGCTAACCGGCTGTCCGCCAACCTCAATTCCCGGGTGTTGTTGGCGGAAGCGGGGCCAATGGATCGCAGTGTATTTATTGATATGCCGGCGGCGATTTCCTATACGCTCAATGACGATAAGTTTAACCGGCGCTACCGAACGGAGCTGGAACCACACATCGATGGGCGAGTCCTGGATTGTCCGCGGGGCCGGGTTTTGTGGGCTCATCGTCAATCAACGGCATGGCTTAGGTAGGTGGAAATGCCCTCGATTACGATCGCTGGAGCGAGGAGATCGGGTTCCTGGATTGGTCGTGCGTGCACGTCTTGCCGTATTTCAAAAGGGCCGAAACCCAGGTACAGGGGGCCGAGGATTATCATGGTGGCGGTGGGCTGCGGATGGTGTCGACCGGCGCGGGTCGCGTACGCGCAGTCAGCGGTTTACGCGTAGGGGACGCATCGATAATGCCCAGTATCTTCAGCGGTAATCTCAATGCGCCCACAATCATGCTAGGTGAGAAGTATGCCGATTTGATCCTTGGCAACGATCCGTTGCCTCCGCTCAACGTGCCGGTGTATAGAACTCCCAACTACGAGACCCAGCGACGGTGAGCGGTGCTGAGGAAATCTTCGATGTTGTGGATGATCAGGATCGGGTGATCGGACAGCGTCCACGGTCCGAGGTACATCGGCTGGGACTCTTACACCGATCGGTGCACGTGCTGGTTTTCAATGCCGCTGGTTTAATGTTTTTGCAAAAGCGATCCATGCACAAGGATGAAAACCCCGGCGTTTGGGACGCATCGATCTCCGGTCATCTCGATACCGGCGAGAGTTACGACCAGTGTGCGATTCGTGAATCCCGCGAGGAGTTGGGCATAATTCTCGACGTTGCACCCGAGCCGATGTTCAAACTCGAGGCTGATGCTTCCACCGGATATGAGTTCTCCTGGGTATACCGCACCGAGTCCGAGGGTCCGTTCGCGCTACAGGCCGAGGAAATCGATGGCGGCGATTGGTTCGAACTTGACTACCTCCGTCGTTGGTGTGCCGACCGGCCGGACGAACTCGCACCGCCATTGCGATTGATTGTGGACACCCTGTGCACCGAATTCAGCGATTCTACTGCCAGAGCCGGCGATATCGATGAGTAATCCGCCGGCGTTAATTGGTGTCACTACGTACGGGCGGAGCGAGGATGGCAAGTTTAGCTTGCCGGGGGACTACATTGACGCGGTGCGACGGGCCGGAGGCATTCCGGTCTTACTGCCACCGGGGGAAGCCCAGCGTGACGCACTGTTCGACCGTTTGGACGGATTGGTGTTAGCCGGTGGCGGCGATATTGCGCCCGCAGAATACGGTAGCGCCGGTCATGCCACCATATACATGGTCGATCCTGAGCGCGATGCCAGCGAACTGTACTTGGCCAAGCGCGCTGTGGATGCGCAGTTGCCGACGTTGGCGATATGCAGGGGTCTGCAAATCGTCAATGTCGCGTACGGTGGCACGCTGCACGAAAATGTATCGGATCAATACGGCGAGTCCGTGGTACACCGTGCACCGCCACGCCACGCCACTCCGCACCGCGTCCGCGTAAACGCAAACTCACGCCTCGCTGCCGTTACCCGCGATACTGAGTTCACCTGTCAGTCGTGGCACCACCAAGCGGTGAAGAACCTGGCAGCAGATTTCGAACCCGCCGCGCACGCCGACGACGGACTGATAGAGGCGATCGAATCGCCGCGTTTTCCGCATTTGCTCTGTGTGCAATGGCACCCTGAACTCACTGCTGCCGAAGACCCCATCCAACAACGCTTATTCAAGCAGCTCGTGGTCGATGCGCAGCAACGCGGAGGCGTTGGCGTATAGGGGCCAACTTCGATTCCGCTCAATTCCGCCTGACGACGCCGGGGCTTTGCCGCAATCTATAAAATCGGGTAGGGCGTCGAGAGCGAAACGAAAGTTATTATGTAACCTTCCGAGGCTGATCGGATGACGGACTATTCGCCTAATGATTTGTGCCCTGACGGAGATCGGACGACAGGTTGCGGACGGCAAATTGGTGCTGAAACACGCCCGCGCGGTTAAATCGGCGGAAGAAATCCATGCGTTCCGGGTCTCCCTGAGAACGTGCGAAGCGAGTGTTCGATCGCTGTAAAGGAGCAGCTCGCTCACCATACTGAGTTACTTCGCCCGGGGTTGAGCTTCGTTGAGTACGCGTCCGGTGTTTTTCGGTTGCCAGATCCCTATTTGCCCAATCGATACGCGGATATGGCCCATGGTTGCGAATTAGGGGTCGAGTATCCTTTTATCCTGTACCCGGAAGATGCGGATGATGGTATGTACGACGGCCGCTTTGAGAGAAACATGATCGTCTGTGTGGAGAGTTATGTCGGTGTTCTGAATGGACCGGAGGGAGTGACGTTAGAGCAGCCCGTGTTAATTACCGAGCAGGGTCCACAGACACTGAGTTAGCTACCGCTCGACGCGGTCGATTTTTAGATCGCATATTTCACGCAGGCGGACCCGGCGATGCATCGATAGGTTATACCTCCGACACAATAACATACGAACCGACACTGCGCGGACCGATTATTAACAAGCTGCGAATAATTTACGGTGAATTGTGCTGCGCTCTGTCCGCTCTACGCTTTGCGAGCAGATGACGACGCGTTTTCAGTGTACGCCCGCCTAACTTCATCGGCAATAATGCGGATACCTTCGCGCACGGTGTCCGGATCTTGTGAATAGGTCACACGTATACATTCATAACGATGCCGCCAGTCGTCCTGCAATCCGGGAAAAAAATGATGGCCGGCGATTACCAGCACGCGGCGTTGCTTCAAACGCTGGTACAAGGTTTCGCTGTCGATCGGTAATTCCGGGAACCACAACCACAAAAAAATCGCGCCCTCGGGTTTATGCACGCGGTACGGCACACCGTCCATATATTCCGCAAGCCACTGCATCGCATCGTCGGCTCGATTTTGATAAAACGGCTGAATTTGCTGGCGGCTTAATTCCATTATCGCCCCACTGCGAATCAGATCTTCGGTCAAAGCGGGGCCAAAGCTGCCGGTCGCCAAGCTGAGTATCGCGTTGGCGCCGGCTATTGAGTGGATAACGTCCTCATCGGCGATAACGATGCCGGTGCGTAGCCCCGGAAGTCCGAGTTTCGACAAACTCATCGTGACAATGATTCCCTTGTCCCATATCGGCGTGGCGGCGGTGAATATGATGTTGGGGAAGGGCGTGCCGTAGGCGCTATCGATTATCAGTGGTATGCCGCGTTGTCGGGCTAGGTTACTAAGTTGATCGATTTCGACGTCGGTCAGTACATTGCCAGTGGGATTGGTCGGTCGGGATACGCAGATCGCTCCGATATCTTCGGCTCGATCGAACTCGGCCAGTGCATCGGTATCGATACGATACTTGAATATATGCTCATCGAGGTGGTCGATACCGGGCCGCGATGCGAGGAACAAATCGCGGTCGATGCCGATGTCGGCGTAACCGATATATTCGGGGGCTAAAGGCAAAAGAACACGTTTATTTGGGCCGTGCTCGTATTGGCCCGCAAATATATTGAATAGGATAAAGAATGCTGTTTGACTGCCATTAGTGAGCGCGATGTTGGCGGGCGTGATCGGCCAGCCGAGTTCACTGCGTAATAAC
>JAOTWM010000389.1 GCA_029862885.1 Gammaproteobacteria bacterium | reverse complement strand
CAGCGCCGTCATCAAAAAATCATCGAGGAGGCACCTTCGCCGTTCGTCGATGAACGGATGCGCGAAACGATGGGAGGGCAGGCGGTGGCTTTGGCGAAGGCGGTGCAGTACGAGTCGGCCGGTACTGTTGAGTTTATCGTCGATGCTGATCGCAACTTCTATTTTTTGGAGATGAATACCCGGTTGCAAGTGGAGCATCCGGTCACCGAGTTTATTAGCGGCATCGATCTCGTCGAATGGATGATACGCATAGCCGATGGCGAAAAACTGGGGTTCGGCCAGGCGGACGTCAAACTCAAGGGCTGGTCCATTGAGTCACGCGTATACGCTGAAGATCCCGAGAGGAAGTTTCTACCATCCAGCGGTCGATTGATACGGTACCAACCCCCGCTCGAAGAACCCGACATCCGCGTCGATACTGGGGTGATCGAGGGCGGAGACGTAGCCATTTTCTACGACCCGATGATTGCCAAGGTCATCACCTATGGTGCCGATCGGACAGCCGCGATTGAAACGATGCTGCGTGCGTTGGATGAATACTACATTGAAGGCGTTGCGAACAACATCGCGTTTCTGCAATCCGTGCTGGATCACCCCCGCTATCGGCGCGGTGATTTAACTACAGACTTCATTGCCGATGAGTACGGTGGGCGGTTCGATCCGACCGAGTCTGGGGCCAGCAGCACAATGCCATTAATTCTCGCAGCTGCTATCGTAAATCGGCTGTATCGAGATCGTGCGGCGAAGATCAATGGGCAGCTCCCGGGACACGAAAAATCGGTGGCCGCGGATTGGGTCGTGATCACATCGGGGGAGAGTTATCCAGTCACGCTGACGCCAGTCGAAGGCGGCTACAGTGTGGCGCATGCGGGACAAAGCTATGAAATTACGACCGATTGGAAATTTGGTCAGCCAATTTTACCCATTACGATCGATAATAAGCCACTGATGCTGCAGATTCGCCGCCGTCGACTGGTTTACGAACTCGCGTATCGCGGTATGCGGCTCGAAGCAATGGTCTTAAGCTCATTGGCTTCGCGCCTTAATACATATATGCTAGAAAAGCCGGCAGTTGATTTATCGACGGTTGTATGCTCGCCAATGCCAGGATTATTGTTGCGGCTCGCGGTTGAGGTTGGCCAGGAAGTAAAGGCGGGTGAAGAGCTTGCGGTCGTCGAAGCGATGAAAATGGAGAACGTGCTATACGCGGATAACGATGCCAAAGTGGTTGCGCTTCGGGCTGCGGCTGGAGATTCTCTCGTCGTGGATCAACCGATAATCGAATTCGAATAGCACTCGGCTGCGGCCCAGTCGAATAGCGCGGATGTCTATCGATATCGATAAGCTTGTCGCCGACATACAAGCGGGCGATCGACGGGCATTGGCGCGCGCCATTACTCTGGTCGAATCGAGCCGGTCCGAACATCGTCATTTGGCTCTGATTGTTTTAGAACGCTTGGGCCCCACTGCCGGCGGTGCGTTGCGCGTCGGAGTTTCTGGAGCCCCTGGGGCCGGCAAATCGACCTTCATCGAGACATTAGGTAATCATCTTATCGACCAGGGTCGGCGAGTCGCCGTGTTGACGATCGATCCGAGTTCGGCATTGAGCGGCGGGTCGATTTTGGGTGACAAGACGCGAATGCACCGCTTGGCTGTTCGCCCCGAGGCCTTTATTAGGCCGTCGCCCGCGGGGTCGACACTGGGCGGCGTCAACCGTTATACGCGCGAGGCGATCGTACTCTGCGAAGCCGCTCAATTCGATATCGTGTTGGTGGAGACGGTGGGTGTCGGACAGTCGGAAACTACGGTGGCGGACCTGACCGACTTGCTGGTGCTTTTATTGTTACCGGCGGCTGGCGATGAATTACAGGGTATTAAACGCGGCATCGTCGAACTGGCCGATCTCGTTTTGGTCAATAAGGCCGACGGCAACTTGTTGGCTGCGGCGATCCAAACGGCTACCGATTACCGGCAAGCACTACACCTGCTGCACGCCCGCACGCGTGATTGGACGGTGCCGGTGCACACATGTTCGGCCCTCTCCGCAACCGGCATGGCGGAGATTTGGGATACCGTCGTTGCGTACCAACAAGTCGTTGAGAATAATGGTGTTTTGAAGCAACGTCGGGCGGAACAGGCGCGATCTTGGCTGTGGTCGGAGATGGCGGCAACGATGTTGAGCCGCTTTCGCGAGCATGAACGGACGCGGCAACGGCTCGCGGCGATTGAACAGGATGTTATGGCTGGAGATATGGTGGCGACGGTCGCGGCGCAGCGCCTTGTCGAGGGATATTTTGTGGATCAGCTACGTGCAGCGCGAGAAATGGCGGGTGCCCCATGATTGGCCGCCTCAATCACGTGGCCATCGTCGTGCCCTCGCTCGAGGAAGCGGCGAATCTCTACGCCGGCACTCTGGGGGCGACGGTGTCAGAGCCCGTGTCAATGCCGGAGCACGGCGTCACGACAGTGTTTGTCACGTTACCGAATTCTAAAATTGAATTGCTACACCCATTGGGTGACGATTCACCAATTCAATCGTTTCTATCGAGGCATCCGTCCGGTGGCATGCATCATTTATGCTACGAGGTCGAGGATATTTATGGCGCCCGGGATCAACTCTTGGAGCATGGCCTTACCGTGCTCGGGGATGGTGAACCGCGCGTGGGTGCCCACGACAAACTCGTGTTGTTTCTTCATCCTCGCGATATGTTTGGCACCTTGGTGGAGTTGGAGCAGGCTTAGGCTCCGCTAGACGGGTTCCCACAAATGATGCTTATTCAAATCAGGGCTGGCCCCTACGAATTTAAGGGAAAACTAGAGCAAGAGTTCGCGCCCAAAACCTGCGCAAAATTCCTAGAGCTGCTGCCCTACAAGCAACAGGTTATTCACAGTCGCTGGAGTGGCGAGGCGGTTTGGATACCGCTTGGTGACTTGGACTTAGGCCTGGAGTTTGAAAATCACACCAGTCATCCGTCTCGAGGCGATGTGTTGTTGTACCCCGGCGGCTACAGCGAGACTGAGTTTCTGTTTGCTTACGGCAGCTCATGTTTTGCCAGTAAACAAGGGCAGCTAGCAGGCAATCACATCATTACGCTGACCGAAGGGCACGAAAACTTGATGTTGTTTGGCAGACTGGTGCTGTGGCATGGCGCACAACCGATCGAATTCTCACTTTCAAAATAGATTCGTCGATATTTGAATCAATGTCGACAGCGCCAGTGATCAGTACCCACCCGACAAAGTTAACAGTTACCGGCAGTTATAGGGCTATTCGAGAATCGCCTGTGCGGTTTTTTCAAGCGACCGCTCGTTGATAACGGCGTGATATGCGGGTGGTGTGTCCTTTCCGCGGAATGTCTTTTTCACGATGCCTTCAAGGTTTGGGCGTTTCGCATCCGGTGTATCTCCGCGGCCGATACCACCGCCGAACTCGATAATCGCGGTCGGATTCCGATCGCCGGCAGTCAATAAATTGGCGTGCCACAGGACCGGATGAAAAAGCTGCAGAAACAGCTTTGACTTGATGCGTTCCGGGTCGGGGTCGTGGATGCCACCGCTGAAGTTTGATAGCACGTCTATCTGCGGCGAAGCTAATGCCACCGACCTAAGCGACTCCCGAAACCGCGACGCTGCCTCTACCATGTAATAGGTATGAAAAGCACCCTCCGTCTTGAGCCGCGTAGCCCTCCGGCGCGGATGATCGGCAGCGAGTTCCTCGGTGACGCGGTCAAGGTCGTCGCTGCGGCCACCCAAAACGGTCTGTTCGGGCAGGTTACAGGCTGCGACCGCGCAGTAATTCGCTTCTGCGACTGGGCGCACCGTATCGATATCGAGCGGAAATGCCGCCATCTCACCGTCGCCATAGGTGCCCATCAGTTCGCCACGTTTTCCGACCAGCTTGACCGCGGCTTCGAATGACAGTGCGCCAGCGGCCACCAACGCCGTGTATTCGCCCAAGCTATGGCCTGCCGCACAGCTCGCAACGATGCGTCGCCCCGTCACTTCTCGAAACGCTTCCAAACAAGCGATCGAGTGGGTCAGCAATATCGGCTGGGTGAACCGAGTCAGATTGATCTCAGCGCGCGGGTCGTGAAACGACAGTTCCGCGACGTCGAAGCCGAGAACCCGGCTCGCTTCGTCGTATATCTTTTGGACCAAACTAAACCTTTCATAGAGGTCGCGGCCGATGCCGGGATACTGCGAACCTTGTCCGGGAAAAATGAACAAATATCTTGAATTAGGAGTACTCATAGGGAAATAACTATTTGTGAATTTATATAATTGCAATTACATCGTATCGGCAAGCGTATCGGTTCTTATCCAGGTTCTATTCGATCTTCTTGGCAATAGCTTTGACTCCAGGCGACAGCGGCACTTCTCCAGTTTCCTGGTATAGCTCGTGGTTGCGCTCAATATCTGCTAATTTGTACAGATAATTCACCATTACACCGACCGATTGATTAAGACCTTTCGAGGAAATGTCGGCCAACCAGTTGATTCTGTCCAGGCGCGCGCCGTTGGTGATGTGGAAGTGCGCGACCGGGTCGATCGCCCGATCGTTTCGTTTTTCCAACGCGAGATATTTTACACACTGTCGTGTAATGGGGGCTCGCAGCGTTGTTACGAGCGACACATCCTGATGCCAGTTCGGGTCGTCCAGCACTGCCGACAGAGTGCGTCCATCGGCGGCGTCGACGAATGATTTTTGCTCCGCTACGGTCATAATTGTGGCGTCGTTTTCCAATTGTTTGTCAAGGTATTTTCGCAAGCCCGGCACGGGGGACAGCGTCGCAAAGGTCTTCACACCGGGCAGGTCCTGAGCCAGGTCGTCTACGACGCGTTTGATCAGGAAGCCACCGAAACTCACGCCGCTCAGTCCATTCTGAGTATTCGTAATGGAGTAGAAGATCGCTGCACGCGCGGCCTCCGCATCAATCGTCGGTGCATTTTCATCCAGCAGTACTTGGACGTTGTCGGACATTGATTCGACCAATGCGACCTGAACAAATATCAATGGTTCATCGGGCATGTGCGGATGGAAAAACGCATAACACCGTCGATCTGACTCGAGTCGATTGCGTAAGTCATCCCAAGATCGAATC
>JAOTWM010000036.1 GCA_029862885.1 Gammaproteobacteria bacterium | reverse complement strand
ATTTACCCATTAGGTTTTGCTGGCGGCCGGCATCTTATATACCGTCAACCGCGACTGCGCCACAACGCCATCATTTTCGAACGACCCCACCGCTATCTGGCAATTGTATGCGCCCAGCCCATTACCATCCAGTATCTCCTCCTCGCAACGTACCCACAGAACACAGCCATCCTCGAACCAAGGAACTGCGCAACGATAGTTACGTGTGCCGAGCAAATACCCGATGGGTACCGGATCGCGGTCCTCTAACGCTTGCACACCACCGAGCACGGCTACGGCCTGGGCCATATATTCAATTCCTACCCAAGCCGGAACACCTTGTCCGGCGCAGTAAAACCTTGAATTTTTCGTGATCATCGTCTCTGCCACGGCATACAGACGACCAGCCTCGATAACTCGGTCAAGCAACAGCATTGGCGCGCGGTGCGAGACCAGTTTTTCGATTTTGAAATTGTGATATTTATTCACGCTGAACTTGGTGGGTAAATAACAGTGCTACGGTGGACAGTGTTGATCTACCTCCGCACGGTGCAAATCGCCGACGTTGATATTAAGGTGCCGACTAATCAATCTTTGGGTCCCAGAATGGGTAGAAGTTAAACCATTGTAACGGCGCCGCGCGACAGTTCGCCGCCAGTCGGTCGGCAAAATTCTGCGCCCACTTGCGTATTTGTGCGTCACGTTGTGCTCGATCGAGCACAATACGGTCAGAGAATATTTCAAAGTTTGCCTTTAGGCGACCGCCTTGACGATACGCAAACAGCAGGCTGACCGGACATTGGAGGGTCGAAGCCAATATATATGGCCCGATCGGAAATGGTGCAGGTGCCCCCAAAAACTCAGCCTGAACTGTGCGACGAACCCCGCCGATAACAGGTATGCGGTCACCGGTAATAACCACCCACTCGCCATTGTCGATTTTCTGCTTCAGGGACAGCATAGTAGGTATGTTCAATTCGGTGACCTGGAGTAGCTTAACGCGTGATTTCGGATTCAGACGACTGATAACGCGATTAAAATTAATTGCGTGCTGGTCGTACACCAAGGCATTTACTAGCACCTCCCTATGTTGACTGGCGAAACCGCGGCAGAATTCCAAATTACCCAGATGTGAGCCTATAATTAATCGACCGCGTGTATCATCGAATACCGTGCGATACGCCGGCTCATCCACTATGTCGATGCATCCACCAGGGAGCTTACCCGACCATGCTATCGCTTTGTCGAGCGCGGCTTCGCCGAATTGCTGAAAGTGCCGAAAACTGGTCATCAATCCGGGCGGTGACGAAAGAACGCCGGGCGAGGATTGATATAGATGTTCAAGGTATTCCCTGGAGGCGCGACGTGCTTCGCGGCGTGCTATATAAAAGTAAGCGACAACCGGAAACAGCACGACCCGAAACACCCGGCGGCCAAGGCAACGGAAAATCCAATAAATAAACACAAGGCCGGCGTAGTTGCCCGCTTCTGTCATACGCGCCCAATGGCTACTAGGGGAGGATTCCATATGGCGATTAGCAGTTTTTGTTAAGAACCGAAAGCGGTCAGCTGCCGCCATAATAGTAATGGCAGGCGTGGCAACATGCCGGCGAGCAGACGTAGATGCATGCGGGTAATATCGACGTTATCGCGAACATAATTGAAGTGCGAGATGCCGGATTCCGGATATGTTACCGGTGTCGGCAGATAGCGAATCTCAATTCCAGCCCAATCGGCTTTGACCAGCATCTCGACATCGAAATCCATACGAGGCCCAAGATAATACCGGTCGAAAAGCCTGTCGATACTTGCCAATGGGTAGACTCGAAAGCCGCACATAGCATCACGCACCCGCAGTGACAACGTTTCCAGCATAATAAGGGTGTGCGTCAACATGCGGCCGTAGTAACGCGACTTCGGTATCTCGTGATCAAACTGCGGTAACCCGGAAACGATTGCCGCCGGAAACTCTTGGGCAAGCTCTATTATTCGTGGCACATCGTCGACGTTGTGTTGCCCGTCTGCATCGATTTGTACGGCGTGAGAGAAATCGGTTAAGCGCGCGTGGCGCAGGCCGGTAGACACGGCCGCACCCTTACCTCGATTTACGGGATGGCGTAGTAATTCAATCCAGCTGGTGTTATCTACTAGTGATTGCACCTTCGTAAAACTCGCGTCGCTGCTACCATCGTCTACCAGGATAAGTGGAATACTTAACTTCTGTAGTTCACCAATAACGGCTTCCAGCAATTGGTCATGGTTGTAGTGTGGTACCACCACGCACGGATTAAATGTCATGGTGAAAATCGTATACGCCCTTTAGAGCAGTCGCCATCCTTAGAACAATAGCGGAATACGATGCGATGTTTTTCGCTGGAGTATTCCAAACATAGAAGAAGCTGTGTTTGCGGTTCGATAATACGCTGAAACTTTAGATTTTCGATGGCTTCGCAGTCTGCGTTGAATCCGAATAAGTGGTGCGCGATCACGCAAACCCAATGCGTTTGCACCACCCCGGCCAGGACCGGGTGTCCTGGGAAATGCCCCTGAAACCACGCTAATTCCCGCCGTACCCAGATGTTCAATTCCGCACCATTCTTGGCACGCTGCATCGATAGCACTTGTGGCCATTCGTCTCCCTGGACAAAATCGATCGAGCTATCGCAAGGGACTGCAAACTCGACGTTGTATCGAGGGTCTAGATCGTCACCAAGAGACTTTCGTATGGAGGCGGCCAATGCAATGTGCGAAACGGATTTCAGACGTTCGTGACCGGAATCGTTGAGCTCTACTCGCACCAACCGCTGGCGTGCAACAAACTGTACTCGAGCTACGTCCGGGTGATCACTCACCTGGTGGGCCACCAGTCTGCATGGTGGGCGAGTTCAAGTGTCGATTTCTTTACGCGCTAGCACGCGACGCTTGTAAAATCGCCTGAACATCATCTCTCCAACCACCAGGGTCCCCATCAAAATGTATGCCAGAAAACCATTATAGAATGCCCAAGCCTTAAGGGAACAATAAATCGCGGTGTATGCCGCAAGGCTCGCATTTATCGCTAAAAATACACACCATATCAACGTTAAACGCTGCACATAGCCGCCGAGACCCTCGGGGCTGATTTCCATACCTCGCATCGCGGCGAAGCGTTCTATCATGGTGGGTGGCTGCCACAGTGTTTTCGCGAATAAATAACACACGGTCAGGCTCATTATCACGGGATAAGTTCGCAATAGTAATTCGCTGTCGCTCAGCGCAATCCCGACGGAATAGATTATAAGCAACAACAGCGGAATCAGCAGTTCACGTCGTTGGCCGCTGGGGATACTACGCATGCGCAGCAGCGCAATCACGACCAGTGCTATCCCGAAAAAGCTTGGTCTGAGGTGCGCGAGTCCGAAATAGACCAGAAACGGATAGACAACGATGAGGCCGGCGGTAAGAAATTGCAGCACGCGAGTGCGTTTCTCCCCAATTATCTTGCGAATTCCGGTCGCTTTGACATGCTAAAAGCCAGTGTCTGTTTTAACCGGAGATTGCCGGCATGTTTCAAGTGTCGACGGCCAGTGAGTTCACCACCTGTACCACGTCTTCCACCGTACGAACGTTCTTGAAATCCTCCGGCGGAATCCGCAGGCCAGTAATTTCTTTAAGTCGGACGATCAGATCCACCGCATCAATACTATCTATACCCAAATCATCGTATAGATGTGCCTGCGGTTGTACGTCGCCCGCCTGAATTTCGAATTGTTGCACCAGGATCTCGCTGAGTTGATCCCGAATTTCCTGTTCAGTCATCGGATGATAATTAAGAACATTTGTCGACATTCATGGCTAGTCGCAATCTACCTGCTTTGCAGTCCATTTTCCAGGTATTGTGGTACTGTGACAATCTGACAGTTGCACGGCGCGGCGAAGCGCCTCCGCTATAGGCCACGTAGCGCGCTACGCAAACGACTCCCTAGCTCGATTTACTCCAAACCACGCCAACGAAATATTCAACACTGTGCCGATTGCCACGGTGCTACCCATGGACTGCAACGCCGGAATCGCAGATAGCCCTAGCAGGCCGAACGCTACCGTGGTTGAAACCGCGCATGCGATCACCGCATGCCGCGTGTCCAATCGATCATCGACCGATTTCTCGTCGCGGCTCATAAACAATACGTAATCCAGACCCAACCCCGCCACCAACAATAACGCCATCATATGATAAAGATTCAGCGAACCGTTTAATAAGTAGACGCTCGCCGATGTTGCTGTCAGAACCGACAGCACACAAGCCAGCGACCATAGTGCACGCCTCCTTGGTAGCCGCCATAACAGCAATGCGAGGATCGCTAGCAACGCAATCGCTAAGAGTTTTAACGTGTAGCCGCGGTAGCTTGCCACCAACGTTTCAGATGCCGATTTTAGATCCACCAATTCCGCGTCTATGCCATGATCGCCTATCCAATCCTTAAACGCGGCGATATCACCTAAACCGTACAGACTGATAATACTGACCCATTCGCTATCGTGTTTATAAAGGTGGGTGTCTATATAAACTTGCAGTGGCGAGTCGTAGAAATCTTCTTTCGTTAGCAGTGGAAGAGTCCGACTGGCAGTCACGTCATTCCGAAACGATTTGAACGCCGCTAATACGAATGGAGTATCGCTTAATGCGTGAGTCAATACACGGAGTAAATGTTCCTCATCCGGTAATTTGCGTTGTCGTCGCAATTGACTAGTTTCACTGGGAAGCAATCGCGTAACAGTCTGCCAATGACCGACCAATCCTCGCGCAGATGCAAAACGAAGATCGTTGTCGAGTTTTTCGGTTTCTCGCAGCGCATGTTGTAAATCAGAATTACGCAGTGCGATCACATGCCGCAAGTCAGGCGTACCCGCAAGTTGACGTAGTTCATGATCTCTGCTCAGCCGGTCCTCGGGAACGGGGCTTAGAGAAGCCAGATTATTGTTCCATATCGCCGCGTTGTCCGCGTTTTGCCATGCGACAAGCATCAATCCGCCACCGGCCACAACCATTAATATTACGGGTGACCAGCGTAAGCTTGGGGCTTCGCCCAATAGCTGCGAAGATCCATCGAACCTCAGTTCCGCAGCTTTGTGCTTCATCATTGGCGGCAACACCCATCGAGTCACCAACGCAGCCGTAACAATGCCCACCGATGTAAATATTCCTAACTGCGCCAATCCCTGGGCGCCCGACAATGCGATACCAACATAGGCAATCAGTGTGCTGGCAGCTCCCAACCGCAATGTCGGCCAAATATTCGCGATGGCCGATAAGCTAGATTGGTGGCGGGCGTGGCTGAACAGGTGTAACGGATAATCGATCGCAATTCCTAACAAGGTAAAACCAAATGCTAAAGTAATGCCGTGGACTTGCGGAAATATGAGTGCCACGGCACTTAGGCCAGCGATCATTGCCGTCAATAGTGGAATGCCAGCCAGTAGCAGTGGCCTCCATCGCCGATACGCGAGAATTAGCACCAGTGCCAATCCAACGCTCGCAAGAACAGAGCGTTTGGTCGCTTCCGACTGTATAACGTCTTGGAGTTCGACTCCGAACGCGCCGACACCGGTAATTTCGATTTTCTCCGGATCGAAATTTTGTACATTAACGAGGATGTTTTGTATCGCCTCAACGGCCGTTTTTTGTCCAGACAGATCGAACGCTGGCGTTCGGGTTTCTACGATCAATAGGGCCGTGCCCTGGTCCGTCACCCAACTATCGGCAACGGGTTTTGTCGGATTCAGAGCTTCCATAATTTCTATGGAAGTAAAGCCCGGATCCGCCCCAAGCAAGGAATTGAATTCTTCACCGGCAAACAGTGCCAGGTCGGACGCGCGCTGCTGAAGTGATTCATGCAGCGATTTTTTGTCGAGTGACTCGTCAGAAAGTAAATACCTATAGCGCCAGAGGATATTCGGAATATCGGACAACTCAGGCGTCGAAGTGCTGGATAAAACACGCATGAAAGCGCCGGACTCTTCCAGGGCCTGCTGCGCTGTTTCTGTTTGGTCGCTGCCGGCGCCGGTTAAACCAACTAACAGAAAACGCGATCCCGGCCCCTCACCCAGTCGTTCAATTAGAACCTTCTGCGATTCAGTTCGCGGCGCGGGTAGAAAAATGCCAAGGTCATAACTAAAGCGCAGATTGAATACTAATATCGTCACGCATACCAATAAGAATAAGAGCCATAAAGAAATGTTGATGGGGAGCCGCATCCGTCCGTGTGAATCACTTACGCTCCGCTAGCATGGGGATAAGAGTCATAATTTGATGATCCCCATTTTTCATCCGCGTGACAATACTGTCGACTCGCGAGCCCTGCCCGATGATCGTTAACGACTTCATGCGTTTCGACAAACGATTGGCACGAGGTGTCAATACCAGTCGCCACTCACCCGCTTGTTGCTGATAATTCGACTCGAAATGTGACTCCAAGGCATCGACATCGCCCTCCACTAAGGCACGGAAGCCCGCCATAATCGCTCGCAACGCGGGACGCGTACGAAGTGAGAGGCGACGTTTCCCTTCGCTGGTTTCTAGCACCAGAGCCTGATCATTCATCGTCATACTAACCACGTTTGGATGTGTTACGGCCTTCTTGATCGATCGAGACTCAGGGTCATAGATCAACTTGCCCTCGAATGTTACGGGCTGAATTAGTAATTCGCTATAGCGCTCTTCCCGAAACTCAATCTGGTGTTTACCATTTATCTGCTCGGCATTGAGCAACGCGGAGCTAACCGCTTTCAAACGTGAAGTTAGAGTTTCGGCGGCCCATGTCGATGGCAACAAGAGTAGGGAAATTACAACGGCGGCTGCGCAGCAAAGAAATTTGCTCACACAGATTCCTCGATTCGATAAGAACGGATCAACGCCCAAACCACGCCGAGGCATTAAAGTGAGCTAGCACTTGCTCGCGCGGCAGTTTGCCCGTTTCCGATCGCGGCAGACTATGAACGAAAACCACACGTCTAGGAACAAATACGGGATCGACATTCGCTCGTATGTTCGCCATAGCCTCACGACTCGAAAGATCGGGCGCCACCACCAGCGCGGCCAACCGACCGGTTGTATCGTCCGTGGGCGGTTCAAATATAATACCGTCGACGACGCCGGGCGTCGCCAGCAGCAAACTGTTTAGCTCAGTCAGCGAACCACGTTTGCCGGCAATATTGATCATGTCCTCATTTCTACCGATTAAGCGGAAACAGCTATCACCGGAAAACTCAAAGATATCTTGCAGTATGACCTTTTCGGGCAAATAGCTGGCCCCCACAACTACTTGCGACTCGGAGCGGCTAAAGTGGAAAACGTCAAACGCCTCCCATAGATCGCTTTGTGCTGTTCGGCGGCGCGCGATCGAGCCTACTTCGCTGCAGCCGTAGATTTCCCGCAACCTGCCACCAAGCTTGGATTCGATACGTTTGGCCATCGTCTGTTCGAGAACAGCGGTTGCACTCAATATTAACTCGACCTCGGGAAACTCCAGATTGCTGCTTTCAAGGGCTCGAATATGCACAGGGGTTGTCACTAAAATCCGCGGCGCCGGCATGCGAGCGAGTGCGCTGCGAATATCCTCCGGAAACAACGGTTGCCCATCCGCAATGCATACATTTGTGCACAGCGGCATCATTATAGAGCTTTCGAGGCCATACATATGCTGCGCTGGAACGGTCGCCAACAGCGACTGCGCCGTGCGCCTATCATCGAAATAATAACGGGAGTTTACTTGCATTCCGCGATACAGCATTCGCCATGTCTTAATATTGGCTGTGGATTTCCCCGTAGATCCTGAGGTGAACGAGATAGCGCATACCTGATCCAAAGGTATGGCCGGGGGACAGCTAATGCTCGCTGCAACGTTCGACAGATTCGGAAACTGGAATGCTTCTATTTCCGGTGCAGGCTCAAAACCATCGTGAATAATATAGCTATCAGGGTAAAGGCTAGCAATATTGCGTTGGGTCGCCAAGTTCTTGTTCGATGGCAATAAGTTACATTGACCTCGAACGATTACGGCCGTGAATGCGACCAAAAATTGATAGCGATTAGCACACAAGTTAATGGCATTAGACCGCTGAGGGAGAGCGTCCGCCAGCGCGTTAACATGCCCTAAGAATTCGCTTACGGGGATCGTCCGAGAGCAATCATTCTTCGGCTCCGCCCGATTTGTAATGCTGGCGATGCAGTCGTCCAGGCCGCGATCGAGCAACGATTGAGTTTCACTCGTCATCACCGGTTGCACAATCTAAGTAGTGTAGGAAAGCAAACCAGCGACTACTACTGTACCCGCCGTCAGGTCGTCCGGCTCTCCTCAATGAAATTAGACAATGTACGCAAACTAAAAAATATCTCGCGGGTTTGTTCATCTTCGGCGCGAAGTTGCACACCGTGTTTCTGCGAAATCGCCAGGGCCAACTCCAGCGCATCTATAGAATCGAGTCCGAGTCCTTCGCCAAACAACGGTTCTTCGGGGGCAATATCGGCAGCACCAATATCCTCCAGATTTAGTGTTTCCACCAGCAACCGTGCCAGTTCTTGTTCAGCAGGTGATTGGTCAGACATCTTCGCTCCAGAAGCCTATACATATTTTTTGAGTGATATATTTTATACTATCTTTCACATTTCATGCACGTTGCGCGTCTCAATAAACAGTTAATGCTATGACGACAAGTCCAGATGTTTTGATCATTGGTGGCGGCCCCGCAGGGTCCACTATCGGTACCCGACTCGCGCG
The DNA here is from genome assembly GCA_029862885.1 of Gammaproteobacteria bacterium. GTDB lineage: Bacteria > Pseudomonadota > Gammaproteobacteria > Arenicellales > JAOTWM01 > JAOTWM01. The sequence goes on along the minus strand of JAOTWM010000036.1, from coordinate 12,552 downwards.
CAACGGCCATACGGTGGTTTTGTTGGAAAAGGACGAACATCCGCGATTCCACATCGGTGAGTCGCTATTACCAATGAATCTGCCCATATTGGAGCGATTGGGTGTACTCGGCCAGATGAAGCAGATTGCCGTTGTCAAGCGAGGCGCTGATTTTACTTATGGTGACAATCCACTTGTTTACCGTACTTACAATTTCGACCGGGCGCTTGGTAACAGCCCGACGCATGCGTTCGAAGTTAAGCGCGAAACGTTCGACCACATGCTATTCGAAAATTGCCGTCAGGCGGGGGTGGAGACACATCAAAATCATAAAGTGCTGAAGGTTGAACTGGACGCATCTGGGGTACATCGCGTCCTCAGCGAGGGCCGAGACGGCAAGCAGAATACCTGGACACCCCGGTTTGTGGTAGATGCCTCAGGACGCAATGCGTTTCTTGCCGGCGCCAACGGGTGGAAGCGCAAAAACCTGCGACACGCCAGTGCCGCTATGTTCGGCCATTTCAAGGGTATCGAGAGACGCCCGGGCAAAAATGCGGGGAACATCAGCATATATTGGTTTCCCCACGGTTGGTTGTGGATGATTCCACTGCAAGACGATGTAATGAGCATCGGCGCAGTATGTTGGCCTGATTACCTCAAGCGGAGGCGTGGTGACACCGAGGCGTTCTTTTGGGAAACGCTGGCTCTATGTCCCGCCGCGAAAAATCGGATTAGTCACGCGCAGGCGGTTTCTCCAATCCGGGTTACCGGCAATTATTCCTACCGCGCAAACCGATCATGGGGAAATGGGTATCTGTTAATAGGCGATGCGTTCGCGTTTATCGACCCCGTGTTCTCTAGCGGCGTCTATCTGGCCATGAACAGCGCTGAAGGGGGCATACCTATCGTCGAACATTGGCTAAATGATGAAAAACAGGCGTTTAGATCTGCGTGTCGTCGATTTGAACGTCGAACCGAAAAGGGATTGCGCGCTTATTCCTGGTTTATCTACAGATTTACATCACCTGCTATGCGGAATTTGTTTAAGCGACCGCGCAATTTCGTTCAAGTAGAACAGGCGGTAATAAGTATGTTGTCGGGCGATGTATTTGGTAACCGTAGTGTCCATCTACGCTTGGCTTTGTTCCGAATAATTTATGGCGTTAGTTGGCTGCGCAACCTAAAAGCTTCATACGCTGCACGTCGGCGCCGTCTGGAAAATGCCACATTGACATTCAGCGATCGTTCAGATGCTGCCTGAAATCAGCAGTCGGGCCGTATACTAGCTTCCCAGTAGATCATTTAATTTCTTCTTTATCACTTTTGGATTTACCCACGCCTGTCGCAACACGATCTTCCCGTTTTTGTCGACGACGTACGCAGGCGCCGGCGCTGCCCCAAAAGTGCTCCAGGCATGGTTATGCATTCCATCAACTACTACTGGATTTTGTGTGCCGAGCTCCGTGATTGAAAACGAGGCTTGTTGGATTCGTTCAATCAGCGTACGTGGTTGGGCAACCCGCACACCGGTTACACGATTAATGGCAGTGAGCCACTCTCCTTCTCGATAGGGGCTTTTACTGCCATCCGGATGGGCTTCTATCGTGTAGATCGTCAAAAAATCCACTTTTCCGGCATACTCGCGTTGTAGCGCGTTCATGCCAAAACGCCGGTACCTATAGACCGGACAGGAATGACTGCCAAGTTGCAGCACCATGGGCTTTCCATTGACGAACTCGTCCAACTGACGCGGCTCTCCATCGAGCGTCACTATCTGTAGGTTCGGCAGCGAAGTGCCTTGCAAAGGCGCTTGCTTCGAATAGTGTTGTAGGTCTTTACCCGGCTCGTTGGGAAACAGCATCTGGCATGCGGCCGTTTGCATAATTACGGCCGATATCAATAATTTCGACAAATATCTACCTGAAGCTTTCATAAGGCGTTGTATATCAATAATGGGGTCTCCATAAAACAACTGCGCACATTTATAGGCCGGAAGAAAATTCGGATTATTGCAGTGGTTGACTACGTCTAAATCGTTTGAAAAACTCCCAAATCACTTCAGCGGTCTCGAAACGACCGACCCGGTTATAATCCGAACCCGTTTTTGGGGATGCGCCAGCCCAGCTGTGTTTCCAGCCGTCTAGACGGTAAAGTCTAACTTCACTTCTCGATTTGCAGTGAGGCCACAAAGTCAAATTGACGTTCTTGAATCCGGACGATATTTGCTTACCCAACGCCACACAACCGTTGGAGCGTGCCCAGAATTTTGCGCCCTCCAGAACGGGTATCATACCCAGCCCATTTCGTTTGTCTTTCAGGTTTTTAATGCCGCCGAACGGCAGCCGTGGATCGTCTGCACCGTGAACGATCATAGTTGGTACTGGCAGGTCCGGCATAGGTAAACTCCAGTCGAATTCCCCGGTTTCATTGACGCGCCCGAACGTACCCGATACGGCCGCAATCGCAGCGATGCGCTGCGGTTTAATCGCAGCGATCTGGTAGGCCAACATGGCTCCGTTGGAAAACCCGAACACGTATATTCGCGTGCGATCGACGGACAAACTCGCGCTCAATTCGTCTATTATGTGCAAGATAAAACCCACATCGTCGACGCCTGCTTTCATCGCTTGTGCGCAGCACGTCCCCGCATTCCAATGCTTAAGAAATGGGCCCAGGCCGTTGCCCTCGGGGTAAACCGCTATAAAACCCTCTCGCTCGGCAATTTGATCCAAATTGGAGCGATGTCGAATGTTTCGGCCGTGACTAACGCCACCATGCAACGCGATAACGACTGGATAGATCTTGTCAGAATCGTAGTGGCTGGGCAGAAAATAGCGATAGATGCGCCGCTGCCCTAATAAACCGCTTATTTCAGTCTTTCGTTTCTGCAATCCACCAGTTGCGAGTTCATCCGCATAGGAATACTCAATACCGAACAAAACAATGAATACGGGTAACAGCAGTGCCCACAACAGATAATCGGGCACACGAAAATCTGCGATGCATCCAGCTAAGTTTCGGTCATCGCACATTGACCTGTATGACAACCTATGCGGCCAATCGCTGGCGAAAATCCCCAAGCAATTCGGACTCCCGAGAATCGGGTGCGCCTTTCGTTCCATTTACCAAAAGATTTTCCAAACAGTCGGATAGGTTCGACAGAATCGCGACATTGCCTTCAATGCGACTATTCATGCGAATATCGGACAATGGTTCGACCAGGGCCGCATTAAAGTCCCGGAGGCACGGAATCTCATATTGATCTACAAAAATACCACGTGGCGGCGAACGCAGTGCATCCGCCGCACGGTGCCGAAACAGCCCCTGCATCTTTTTATTGCATCTTTGTACTTTAACGAGGTGAACGGCGGTCGCACTCATATAATTCAGATCTGTGAGCAAGTCGTTAAAAAACAATAACGATAATACTCCCCAGTAGTACGCGTAGTCCCAGACCGTCTTTATCATCATCAATTGAGAATCGCCGAAACCGGGATACTGATTTTGGTACAGTAGCAACGTGCTGTTGAATAGAGACATGTAAATTTGCTGGTAGCTACGGCTACGCGATCGTATGTCTTCGCCTTGCAGTTCACGCGCAATCAAGTCCGTAATAAACGTATTGCTGATGGCAATAAAATCAGTGCCCGGAGAATAAAACGGATCAAGAAATACACCGGATTCGCCGGACAATGCCCAGCGTTCATCGGAAAACACCTGCTGGCAGTCGTGGGAGTAGTTACGAAGAATACGAAAATCGAGCAAATCGAGTCCACGAACGGCATCTGCGCAGCGTGGTTGATGGCGATCCAACCACTCAAGTGCCAGATCGAAGCGCCGCATTGAGTCCAATGGATGCAGTTCCGGATCGGCGACAATGCCCACGCTCGTGACACCGGATGCAAGGGGAATAATCCACACCCAGTAACCCGGGCCCATTAAATGGTTAGTGCTCAACCAGCGCTTACCAGTCAACTCGACACACCGCGCTCGCCAGCTAGCAGAGCCCGACCAATCGTCCACACAGATCTTACCGGCGACGCGGAACCAAACCGCGTTGCAGTTGTGATCATTTTGCCGCGCCAATCCCAAGTTGGCTTTCAACACACTACCACGCCCCGCCGCATCAATCAGCCATCGGGTTTGTAACTCGTGCGCATCAACGTAATCGATAAATTTTACCGTATGATTTCTTCCATTGACTGTTAATGCATTAACTCGCACACCATCAAAAAATTGAATCCCCTGATCCTTGGCCGTTTGTGCTAATTGATTCTCCAACAATCCCCTGTCAATTTGATAAGTCGGGACAGAGAGCAAACGGCTGCTGCCCAGTTCGTCCGATTGTGCGAAATCTTCGGGCGCATCGCCAAAAAATAATCGAAGGCCAAATTTTGGCAGTTGTTCGTCATTCAGGTGATTACGCTGGGCGACTCCGTTCGCCAAGTAATGGGATCCAATCTCAACCGTAGATTCACCCACCTTAGGCGTCGCCATCGGTAGCGGATGCGGATGACGCTCCAACACCACGATATCGATATCATTAACTGCCTTGCGCAATTGCAGTGCGAGCGTCAATCCCGCCAGACCACCACCAACGATTGCGACATCGGCAGACATCGGATCCTTTGCGCAAACTTGGCTGTGGTTACTCATAAGTAGTGGGGTTAGCGAGACAATGAGAGCGACAGAACCGCATCTTTGCCCATCGGCATCTGAATTGGTGAACTGTCACCGCGACGGATCTGATCCAGTAGAGTGAGAATGCGGGCTGAAGGGTTGGTTGTATAAAGTGTATGCAGAAATTTGCATTGTTCCGGCAATTCGAGTGCTGGCCACTGTGCCGACCCGGAAGTCCGGCTAATCGTTAAAACCCTCGTATTAATAGCATTTTCACGTGGCGCAATACTAGAGGGCGCCAAAACCATCGCGGCGGCGAACGCCTCATCGATTGGGAAAAAATTGTCAAACGTGGCCGGTGTAGAGATATCGAACATTACGAGCAGTACGGGGCGTTGCTCAGCACTACTGAACACTCCCGCCTCCAGCAGAGCGACCGGCGCGGTGAAATCAAAGCCGGACACCGAACTTACCGGTTGTTGGCAGCCCGTGCTTATCGACCAATACCCGGCCGCTGCGTTGTGCACAGAATTGTGAAACTTAGTGGGTGACAGTAGCTTTGGGTCTGTCGCCAACGTCCGGCACATATAATCGGTGATCTCCAGATCACCCATACCCGATGCAAACACACACGCTATGTCGGCCGGTGATAGCCGTGCCTCCTTGCATGCCTGCGTGGCGACCTCAACTGCTATGCGCACATACAGCGGCGATCGCCGACGTTCCCGCGGCGGTATAATGTCTGGTTTCGGCGATAACGTTGCCGGAGCTTCGGTCGGCACGTTTTCCACATTCCCTAACAGGTCCACATACGACGCCCAGTCACAGAAACCTGGGCCCCATAAACCCGTACCCAAAACATTAAATTGCATCTCTTACCCCGGTCCCGCGTTTGCTGACTCAGTGCGTCTGCCCATTACTAAATATCAAGCAGCAGTTATTGCCGCCAAACCCAAAGGAATTTGACATGACGTGTTGCAGTGGGTAATCCACATTTGTTTGCTGCACCGGAAACGATAACGACTCATCCGGTTCATCCAGGTTCAGCGTGCCTGGAATCCGGTTCTCCTTAAGTGCTTCCATCGCAATTGTAGCCTCAACGATACCGGCCGAGCCCAATGCGTGACCGGTCCAGGCTTTAGTGGAAGAGATCTTTGTTGCCGACGTAAACAATCTTGCCACCGCCTGAGTCTCGACCGCATCGTTCACCCGGCTCGCGGTCCCATGCAGATTGATATAACCGACTTGCTCGGGCGAAATATTTGCCCTCACAAGCGCCGCGCGCATTGCTTGTTCGGCGCCGAGTCCTTCGGGATGTGGATGCGACATATGATGGGCGTCTGAAGTTTCACCGTAGCCTGAGCAGCGTATACTATCGGTCGGGGCCGCGGCCGCACGCACAATCAACGCAAATCCCGCCGCCTCACCGATGTTAATGCCGTTCCGGCGTCGATCAAAGGGGCAACAGGGCGATGACGAGATCAACTCCAAAGAGTGAAATCCATGCAGGACACTTAGGCATAATGAATCGACGCCACCGACTAATACTGCGTCGACTATGTCCATACTTAACCACCGTGCGGCAGTCGCAAATACTTTCGCCGATGATGAGCATGCCGTGCTAATGGTCATCGTGGGCCCACATAATCCAGTGTAGTAAGCGACAAACGCCGCCTGTGAGTGAGGATTGTGGACATTAGCGTGACGAAACCGAACAGGCAGACGACCGTCGCTATCCAACTCCCGATAGGCCAATTCAGTTTGGCCGATGCTTGCGGTGCTGCTGCCGATCACCACACCCACGCGATTGGCGCCAAACTCAAGCGCCGCACTGTTGAGCTCAGATATGAAGCCATCCTGCTCAATACCGACAGCCGCCAACGCATTGTTACGTGACTCCCATTCCCGATTCACGCCCGTCCATCGAAATTCATCCACTGCGGCAACACGCCCAATCCATGTGTCTAACCCCGAATAGGGAAAATCATTTTTGCGCAGCCCGCTCATCCGGCTCCATAAGGCTGTACGTAATTCAGCCAAACCGACACCGGCGGCACAGGTTAGTGTATGAGCACGAATCCTAATATCTCTCATTATTTACAAGTATAAAATTATTGCCTGTCAACTACCATACGCTAAACGCTGTCTCAACGTTAACATTACGCAACGTGTCACACGCTCAATTATCCAGGAAAACAGTTCAATTAAGTATTACACGGGTTAAACTCACGGACGGAAAACTGTAGCAACATCATCTTTGTGACCCCAACATTACTTCAATACACGATGGCGCGAATTAACTGGCTGTGGCGCTTACTCGCGACCGCGATTTGTTTTAGTCTATTCGGCCTTGGCAGCCTGTTGCTTGGGATTCTGGTTTTCCCAGCGCTTTGGTTCATCGTGCGTAACCCGCTACGTCGGCGCAACATGGCTCGCTGGATGGTGACCGGTGGGTTCTATTTATTCATTGAAATCATGAATGGCTTAGGTGTCTTGCGTTATCGTATCACCGGCAATGAAATCGTCGCCACCGCCCAAGGGTGTTTGGTTGTCGCCAATCATCCGTCTTTAATTGATGTTGTGTTTTTGCTTTCGATGTTTCGGGATGCTGACTGCGTGGTAAAGAGTGCAATGTGGTCTAATCCCATCACCATGGCCACAGTACGCAGTATCGACTACATACCCAATAAAGACCCTGAGTTCGTGATGGCAGAATGCATAACGCGACTAAAGGCGGGGCGCAATCTGATTCTATTTCCCGAAGGTACGCGATCGATTCCGGGACAAGCGCTGGATTTCAAAAGGGGTGCAGCAACCATAGCTATTCGCGCCGGCTCACTGTGCCTCCCAGTATCGATAACATGCGCGCCCACTACCCTCACCAAGGGGGAGCCGTGGTACCGTATCCCTGCGCGGCGCGTGGAGTTCGAATTGGACGTCCTGGAACCAATCGAAGTGCAAACGTTTATCGATGGCTCGCCGAATGAGAAAAAGGCATCTCTTGCACTAAACGAGTTCTTGCGTGGCGCAATATCGCGGCACCAGGGGAACGAATTTCAATGCCGGTAGATTTTTGAACAGCAACTATTTTAACAATGTCGACGCTGCCACTCCTCGTCCCGAGGCTGTCTCGGTTCAAGGGACTTGCCGCGTGATGTTCAAAGCAATCCTAAGGGTATACGCGTGATACTAGATGCACGGCAGCGGGAGTCGCGTTCGATACCGCTACTGCTATTTGTACTAATCGTAGGGTATGCGGTGGCACTCGTTACTAACAGCTATTCGGTATTTAATCACACCTGGGATGAGGCGATGCATGTTGCCGGTGGTTTGGAACTACTAGACCGAGGTACGTTCACGTGCGAACCACAACATCCACCGTTAACGCGTGTGGCGATGGCCTTAGGGCCCTATTTTATTGCCGGCTCACGTTTTGTGCCTCCGCGAAAAGAAAATTGCAACACAGGTCATCTATACAGGCTAGGCAATCGGATTCTGTACTCGAATGGGCCGTACGACGGAATGCTCAGATTTGCGAGGCTCGGCAATCTCCCGTTCTTATTACTGCTACTGGTTACCACCTGGATTTGGGCCGGCCGAACTTTTGGGTGGTGGCCGGCCGTAGCCGCGAGCTTTTTTATAGCGACGACACCTCCAATGCTCGGCAATGCAGGCCTCGCGACATTAGATGTGTCTCTGGTTGGTCTTGGAATCACGAGTATCTATCTATTTTGTTTATGGATTGAAAACCCGAGCGCTTGGCGCAGTGTAGCGCTGGGCGCGGTATCGGGAATGTCGATTATGGCCAAATTCTCGGCAATTCCGTTTCTAGGGGTGAGTTTTGTCGCGATTGCTCTCGCGCGCTGGCTCACGGGCCTGACGGGCTCCGAGCAAACAGCTATTGTTACTAAGAAACACCTGAAAACAATGGTGCTGGGGTTGGTAACTCTCGCGGCCGTATTTTGGATTTCGTATGGCCTGCGGCTCGATTCATTGGTTGTTCCTGATCAACCCACGCGGGCCACTGCTGCAGTCGATAGCGACCAAGGACGCAACGGGTTGTTCCTGGATTTCGCCGAGAGGCCACTATTTCCACTATTTGTTCGCGAGATGGTGGCGGGTTTTCGACAAGTATCCCGCCATAATCAACGCGGCCATCAAACGTTTTTACTTGGCGAGATAAGCGGGAAAGGTTGGTGGTACTACTATTTGGTTGGATTGGGTATAAAAACACCTATACCGCTTTTGATATTAGGGTTAGCCGGATTGGGCTCGCTCTTATGGACCAGCATTCGACGAGCGGATTGGCGAATCGCCGCGCCCGTGTACGCATTTGTAGCGATACTCGCGTTTGCGAGTTTCTACAGCAACATCAACTTGGGAATCCGCCACGTATTGATTTTGTATCCGATGCTGGCAATCGGAGCCGCACACATGGTGCTTATTCTCGCGCGGGTACAGCACGGAAGAACTATTGCGATCGGTACTGTCGCCCTGCTCTTAATTTTTCAATTAGCCTCGTCTGTCTATGCCCACCCGGACAATATGGCGTATTTCAATTTGCTTGCCGGACCGAAGCCCGAGCGGATTCTATTAACCGCAGACCTGGATTGGGGCCAGGACCTGAAACGGCTCGGACATGAGGTGAGGCAAAGAAAAATTCAAAAAATAGCTATCGCTTACAACGGCAGCGCTCAACCGGAACTGCATTTACCCGCCCAGGTAACTCGATTAAAACCTAACACACGGCGAAGCGGTTGGGTCGCCGTCAGCCTTTGGACACTAGAGCGAAGCGGCACTGACTATCGTTGGCTGAAATCTTATGAACCAGTAACCAGGATTGGGAGGTCGATAGATCTATACTTCATACCAGATTGATCCGGTAATTACGCCGCTCCCAAAGCAAATTGGAGGTTGCTGGACCTTCGTTGGCGCTCTTTGCTAACTGCGCACGGCAATGCACAACTGATTGGTGCAGAGTTAACGCAAACTATCCCGAGTCAATAGCGGGCAGCGTTGGATACCATATCCGTAGTATCTGATAGGACACCCAATGTCAGATTTACTAAGATCTGAATAACCTCCCAACTTGATCACCCACTGTGACCCGTATAAACAAGGGTTTATAGGTTGTTCGTCGAAGTGCCCGGCCTCCCTAAGAAAAATAAATATTTGCTCGCACACACCCCTTCGTGGGCACTAGAACACAATCTGATTGGAACATTGGAATCAGCTGCGACCGTTATGAACTTGGCTGATTAACCGAAAACGTATCGGACTACAAAACAGCGGAGGTTCTTTACTGGATAATTTAATTCTCTTCCTTAACTTGCTGTAGCCAAGGGAGGAATCCAAAGATGAACTCTGACACAATTTCCCGATCAACGTGGCGTTGTTCCGACCGCACCCTGGGCCATGCTGTGTGCGCGGCGTTGTTTGTCGTTATGTCTGCGCATCCTGCGTATGCGCAGGATACATTTCCCAGCGAAACGATCGAAGTCGTTACTCATGCCGGGGCGGACGGTGGAACCGACATTACCACGCGCATGATGCTGCTGCGCGCCCGCCGCGAACTTAAAACCGATATGGTCGTGGTCAGCAAGAAGGGCGGTGGCGGGGCAAACGCCATGAATTACATTCATTCTCGCCCCCGCCATGGATACACCATTATGACCATTTCCACAAACCGTTAGTTGACCATCGCGCGCGGGAAATCGGCGTTGAATTTGGAGGACCTGATCGGCATAGCCCGTGCCACCGATGACCCCAACTCCTGATGTTAAAGGGCGATAGTCCGATGCAGTCCGCTCAGGACCTGATCAACGAAGCTAAAATGCGCTCACTCAAATTCGGTGGCCCCCAGGTAGACGCCATCGATCAAATTACTTCGTTTACGTTCGGCAAGGGCGCCATCGAGGGGATCGCCGGACCGGAGGCCGCGAACAATGCCGCCACCGGCGGGGCGATGGTGCCGACTCTGCCGCTGGGAATCCCCGGGAGTGCAACCTCCACGGTAATTCTGGGTGCACTTATGGTGCATGGGTTGGGTTTGGGACCACATCTGTTCGCACAGCAGCCACACATGCTCTACGCGATCTTTATCGCAATATTGGTGGCGAATGTGTTGTTCATGGATTTGGGATTGGTGGGTGCCAAAGCCTTCGCACGCGTCAGGCTCATTCCGCGAACGTTTCTATGGCCATCGGTGTTTGTCCTCGCCGTAGTGGGATCCTACGCCCTGTCCCAGAGTGTGCTTGATGTATGGATCATGCTCATTTTCGGCATTCTCGGTTTCGTGCTTCGCCGCTACGATTTTTCTATCGTATTTTTTTGTACTAACCGTGTTGGGGCTGTTTGGAGCAACGATCGCGCGCACCGTTTCCATGATCCTTCGGAGAAATTCCGCACCGGGGTCGCGCTAGAGCTGATCGGCGCACTGCGTGGGAATCAACGCCGACCTCAACGACCCGTGAATACCGGCTTGCGTTTTTCCATGAACGCCCGCCGTCCTTCGATGTAGTCCTGGCTAGCGAAACAATCACTCACCAAGTTCTTACATTTCTCCATATCCCTTTCGTCGGGGTGCTTAAGCATCTCTCCCACAATCTGCTTGACCGATGTCACGGTCATCGGTGCATTGGCGGCAATGGTTTCAGCATAGTCTTGCACGTAGCCCTGCAGCTCGGATTCCACCACTACGCGGTTGACGAGCTTCATCGAGAGCGCTTCTTGGGCATTGAAAAGACGGGTGGTGTACAGGATTTCCTTAGTGAAGGACGGCCCCACAATATCGGAGAGGCGCTTTATGGATTCGTAACCGTAACCCAAACCCAGTCGCGCCGCAGGAATTGCAAACCGGGAGTTTTCCGAACAAATCCGAAGATCGCAGGCGATCGCCACGGATACTCCGCCGCCTATGCAGTAGCCCCGGATCATGGCGATGGTTGGTTTAGCTAAGCCGTTCAGCGTGTTGTAAAACCGAGCCGTGGCCGCGTTGTAATGGGCCACCCCGTCGGACGTAGCTCGCTCGTCCTCAAACTTGGAGACGTCAGCGCCGGAAATAAACGCTTTGTCGCCGGTACCGGTGACGAGCACAATCCGTATATCATGGTCATCATGGCAACGTTGCAGCATTTCGTTTCCGGCTTCCCACATTTCCAAAGATACGGCATTGCGACGTTCCGGGTTGTTAAAAGTGATGCGCGCAATAGCACCGGCTTTCTCGAACAACATGTTGTCGGCGGTCATTCTCGGTCGTTCTCCTGCAAGGTGGCGACTTGACGTAAGAGGATCTGAGCGACCTACACTACGTCACGTTGCCTGAATTTGGCGATGTCCTGCGCGCTGAAGCCCAAGTCGCCGAGTATATCATCGGTGTGCTCGCCTTTTTCAGGCGGTGCCGCGGTGAGTTGGCTAGGCGTACGAGACAACTGCACCGGTTGACGTAACAACTCAATTTTTCCAAATCTTTCAGACTTAATTTCCTGCGATACGTCCAAATATTTAACCTGGGGATCGGCAAACATCTTATCGATGCTATAAATTTCACCGCTGGGTACGGCGGCCTCGTTCAATCGCTTTATCCAGGTGGCACTGTCTTTGGATTTGAGTCTTTCGTTTATTTTTTCGTTGAGCACATCGCGATTTGTTAAACGCGCGTTACCGGTCGCGTAATCCGGATGCTCGATCCATTCCTCGGCTTCCACGACTTTGCAGAAGCGTTGCCAGGTCGTGTCCCCGGCGACCGCGATATTGATCATTCCGTCACGGGTTTGGAAAACCCCGGTGGGGATGTGCGTGGGATGATTATTGCCCGCCTGTTTTGGCACCTCTCCTTCTACCAGCCAACGTGCCGCCTGAAAATCGAGCATGAAAATCTGTGATTGCAGAAGAGACGTCTGCACCCACTGACCGATACCGGAAACTTCTCGTTCCAACAGTGCGACAAGTATG
>JAOTWM010000388.1 GCA_029862885.1 Gammaproteobacteria bacterium | reverse complement strand
TTTCGAAACCAACCCATTGTTGACGAAAAGCGATTTAACTCTGCCTTTCTTGAATCTGTAGACGAAAGAAATGTTTCAATTACAGTCTGGCAATCATTGACGTGAACCATCGACAAGTATGAATCGGATAAAGGATCTAGTGACGGCATACCTGAAGTTAGTGATGCCGTGCATCGCGTTGTTGCCCGGAGTAGTTGATGCCTCCAGTTTAAAAGAGACCTTGTTGACCGATTTTGAACAGTATAAACAAAGTCAAACACTGCAGTCTTTGCCTTTCATCCTTGACTCAACTAATTTAGGTGGTGTTTTACAAGCAAGCGTGGACACATTATTGACAGGCGTCCCCTATGATTTATTTGTACAAAATCTGTCTCAGGTAGCTGAATGGTGTGAATTCTTACCGATTCACCTGAATATCAAGGCGTGCGCTTATACCAAAGACGAATCAGGCACGGTATTGCGATCTTACGTTGGGAGTAAGGGTTATATGAATCCTGATCAGGCATCGCTATTACGGCTTAACTTCATCGCCCGGACCGAAGGCGAGGTATTTCTGATCGACATGTCTGCCAAATCAGGACCCTACGGCAGCTCAGACTATCAGTTCACCATAAGTGCCATCGAAGTGGATGGTGGAATCTTTATGTCATTTGACTTATCCAGCGCCCCTGGTATCGCCTCCAGTCTCGTCAGTATTTATTTTCTAACCGTGGCGCGCAAGAAAATCGGCTTCAGCGTTGACGGCAAAACCTGGAGCGGAAGAACCAAATATGTCGGTGGCCAGCGGGGGGCGGCTGAACGAAATGTGGTTCGTTACCTGCTCGCGATCAAGACCTATTTTGATACTCTGGATTTGCCGGAATCCGAGCGATTTGAACGACGGATTGACCTTTGGTTTACTGCCACTGAAAAATACGCGCGGCAATTACGGGAAATGGATCGAGAATCCTATCTGTCGATTAAGCGGCGGGAGCGGAAAAATCAAATTATTCTGATCTCGTCGCTACAGAATAATGTGGTCCCAGTCTATGAAGTCGAAGTTAAGAAAGATCGATAACCCTGAAACGATGGTTGGTTACGGCTCAGATTGGTCTGGCCAACTCGAATAAGCGATCACCAAGTTAGGGGTTGCTCTAAATATTGGTTCCAAGTTCTGGACGCCGTACCTGCCGTCCTGGGAATCGTCAACTCACCTGCCAAGGAACTGCTTGACTAATTCCAGCAGCTCCCCGCTGTCGTTGACGACTGCATCGGGCCTGTGTGGATGTCGAATCGTGTCGGGGAAGATTTTGTCCAGCCAGTGCTGATCCCAACCCGCGCCGTTGTAGAAGATATTCGTCACACCGGCTTGTTTTGCCGCAATGGTGTCCGTGGTGCTGTCGCCGATGTACCAGGCGCCGGGGCCCGGCGCAGAATCCACGTTTTCGAGTGCTTGGAGAATCGAATCCGGCGCCGGCTTTCGTCTGGCAACATCGTCGCCGCATACGACTGTATTGAAGAAATGATTCCAACCCGAGCCATCCACGGCGCGGATCTCGTGTTCCATGAATTCTCTATCCCGGTTGGTCAATACACCGAGCACGAGTCCGAACGATTGTAGTTGTGCCAGCACGTCGGCGAATCCGTCTTCGAACGGCGTAACGTGTCCGTAGTGATTTCGATAGGCTTTGTGGAATTCCACATGTGCGAAATGTTTGGCGTCTTCGTCAGCTCCAAACAGCACTTCGAAAATATCGGTGCGTGATATTCTTCGCGCTTCTTTTATTTTTGGGTGAAGTCGACGGTACTCAAACACGTACTTGACCAGCCTTGCATCGTCGAGTGTTTTGCTGTCCTCGATGTTGATCAGCCGATCCATCAATCCCAGATCCGCGAGCTTAGGGAGAACTTCATCGACTGCGTAGTAGACCGCATCATGGGTGTCGACCAGGGTCGCATGCCAATCAAAAAGCAGCACCTTCGGGGCCGCGTGGGGGAGGTTTAAAATGCTCATTGTGTGCGCCGAACGCCTACGGTCAGTCGCTCATGATCCATGCAATGGTGGCTTTAGCATCTGCTCGCCCGCTGCGTCGTAAGTGTATGGAAATCGCAAATCAACGGAAATTACAATTCTCTTAGATAAAAGTAGCAACCGTGTCGTTGAGCCAGATCAACGTACGTTCGATAGCGCCTTCATGGGCTTAGTCGTTACGCATGGAGGACTGAATCGGGAAGGCCTGATCGAATTTATAGAAGCCCGATGACGCAGCAAACTTCGAGTGGCTCGGGCGCGTAGTGGGATGATAGTAGCACTTAGTTGACGCAGGTCAGTTACGCCGAATCGTAATCACATATAGTATTGATTGTGGGCTAGAGTCTGGTTGTGTCGGTGACACCAGATTAACCTCTGGTCCCCGCTAGTGCAGTGCCGATGGGCACAATGGCCCTAACGGCTGTATCGCAACCAGTGTTTCCGGTTGCGTTACTAGTCGGCCGGTGACGAGCATCGTCACTGGATCGAGACACTGCCGGGCTATGGAAAATGCACCGACAGCAGAGCCCCATTTCTCAGGAGATGGGGCTTTGTCTTTTATACTTTTGGACGCGGTACCGCCTAAAGGCTGACCCCATCCTACCCCGCATGGAAGGTTAATCGCTTTTGGCTCTATTTGCGGTTAGCTCAGTTGTTAGAGCGCCTGGCTTTCAATCAGGTGGTCGCGGGTTCGCACGTCGTCACAGCGCCGGTACAAGCCTTGGAGGCAATGGGGTAGGGCGAATTTGTACGATTTCCACTCGATATGCTCTGCGGCTGAAATCGAAAATATCTACTCGATACAAATAGTTAAGCGTGAACTGGCAAATTATTGGCAGGGTCTGGTTCACGAGTTCGAGTCTCGGTCCCCGTTGCAAACAAGTAGCCTTGGCTACCGACCGGGGTTTTTGCAGAGGCCGATCGACTGCAGAGTGCTTAGCACTCGGAATCGGTCGGTGATATTATCGCGCCGCAAGCCGGCTCCTACGTACGGCTGGGTGGCAGAGTGGTTATGCAGCGGCCTGCAAAGCCGTGGACGCCGGTTCGATTCCGACCCCAGCCTCCATAACTTTTTCGGCGACGATTGAAAGTCAGTGGCCCGGGTGGCGAAACTGGTAGACGCAAGGGACTTAAAATCCCTCGGGATAACATCCCATGCCGGTTCGAGTCCGGCCCCGGGCACCAATAGAATCAAATAGTTACACCCGTTTTCTCGAACCGATCTACGTTGAAAAAACCGGGCCTAGAAAAACCGGGTCAGAGAACAATTGTTTCTTATATTAGAGAAAATTGTTCTCTGACCCCTGTTTCGCAGATGATCTATTTCGACAGTTGGCCCCTTAGCGCTCCACCGGGAAATTCAGCGTTATGGACATTGACGTAGTAGTTCTCGGGGTTCTGACGAATGGTTTTGATTAGGTCCCGGTCCGCGCTGACGCATGCGCTGGAAAAGCCACTGGTGGGGGGTATCAGGGCGACGACAACGCCTCCGGGTACACCCAGGACGCCCTCATGGATGTGGGCCGCAGTGGCCGGCGCAATGTCTTGAACCGACAACTGAAAACATATTTCCCGCTGGCCGGAGTTGAGAGTCATGAAGGCCTCACCGCTTCCATCCAGATCACCCTGGATCGGGACTTCCTCGGCTCCGGATAATGCGGCGGACAACGGCCGCCCATCCGCCAGCGCCGCGCTCGACATGGCACTAAGTAAAACAACGGTCATGAAATACTTGGAAACAGCTGAAGTGGTCATAAATATATCCTCCTCGTTCTAAACTCGAGTGATTGGGTGCACACTATGAAATAGACTCCGCCCGGCATTGCGAAGACAAGGCGGCCCGGAATTGTAAACCCAAAGAGGGCTTTTCGGGATAGGAAATTGCTTCTTACCTAGCCCAACTTAGCGGATTCGGGGCTTTTGAGGTGCTAAGTCGTTGATTAATATAGAGCCGACCCCCAAAGGTCTGCACTACACGATGTGCGCGGCGTGGGCCCGAGCGGTGGTGATTTTCGGCGGTGGTTGGGCGGGTAGTTCGAGGTTGAGCCAGTCTGACTGCGAGCACTGTCCGATGAAGGCTCGGTGCTGGCCGGCGGAGCCGGCACGCAAGATCCATCGATCGGTACACGAGAATGCTCGAGATCTGGCACGATCGCTCGCGAACACCAAGGCCTACGCACGATCAAGCAAAAACCGTAAGAAAGTGGAAATATTGTTCGCACACATGAAGCGAATATTAAAAGTCGATCGCTTACGACTACGAGGGATAAGTGGTGCGCGTGACGAGTTTTTACCCACGGCGATTGCACAAAAATTAAGGCGCATGGCGCAATGGTTAGGAACAGATCCGCCCAATGGCCTTGCAGGTGGCATACCGTGACGAAAAATGACTAGACGAACGATCCGGATTACAAAAATCGAACAAAAGGAAAAACCGGGTCAGAGAACAATTGTTTCTTATGTTAGAGAAAATTGTTCTCTGACCCCTGTTTCGAAGCGGCCGGTCGAACCCTCAAATACTGATTCTTTTTGATGACAACGATGTTGCAGTGCAATGGGCCGAAGAATACTCATGCCGCCATTCGGCGATTGCACGACATTAGTTCCATTCAACCCAAAGGAGTCATTCTCTAGCTCTAACTACTGGAACAACTCGCGAAAAATTCATCGGCCGCGAACGCCTACAAGCGGACCGTCAGGAACGGGTCAAGACTACCTCTGCGGCAGACGGGACACGACCGCAAGCTGTCATCTCATGATTGATACCTAAGCCAGCGTGCCGCGCTGGTAATCGCGAATGGCTGAGGCAATTTCGGCCTTGGTATTCATTACGAAGGGGCCTTCACGCACGATTGGCTCACCAATCGGTTTGCCTGCAATCAGCAAAAAACGCGCAGGCGACTCGTCGGTGTTCGCCATGACGAAATTACCATCGTCAAACACTGCAATCTTACGTTCAATGGAATGTCTCAGTGAATCACTCCAGCGTCCCGGCAATCCGACGGATCTCCTCCGGCGTGTGCTCTCCGGCGAGCGGCGTTCCCGGCATGAGGTATTTTCCCATCTCAAGTCCGCCGACCAGCACCGGCTCGTAGCCGATATCGCGTATCAGGGG
>JAOTWM010000387.1 GCA_029862885.1 Gammaproteobacteria bacterium | reverse complement strand
CGCGTCTTCATGTTCTCGATTTCGTATTGCTGAAGCTCGAGCTGATTGCGCAGTGCCTGGATGTCTTTTTGCAAATCCTCGACCCCCGCGAGCACTTGCAGGGCTGCAGCGTTAGCCGGTGGTGCCGGTGGTTCGGACTCGGAAATAAGCTCGGGTTCGGGCTCCGGAGATGCGCATGCGGTAAGCGCAACTGCAATGAATATGGCGGTGGCGATGCGCCATCGGCGTGGGTCTGTAATCAACATAAACGAGAGATTATCGATTCAATAACATAATGAGTGCGTTGCGCTCATTGTAGATGAATGTGCGCAGCGACACACGTCAACCATCCGTCGGTCCGGCATACCGGGCGGGAGCGCGCAGCCCGCGCCGATGCACGAACGAATCAATTGCTGTACAGAATTTCGACGCGGCGATTCAAGCTCCAGGACGCTTCGTCGGACCCCAGCGCGGACGGCCGCTCTTCGCCATAGGATATCGTTTGGATCCGCTCAGGGCCGATCCCCAGAGCCTGCATCATCGTCGATACCGCTTTGGAACGGCCCTCACCGAGCGCCAGATTGTATTCACGGGTGCCGCGCTCGTCGGCATGGCCCTCAAGCACGACGTTGATCTGGTAATTGTTGTTCAAATAAGCCGCATGGGCCTCGACAATGGCCTGTGAGTCTGCGTCGATGGCCGTACTGTCGTACTCGAAGTAGATCACGCGTTGACTCAGCGGGTCGATATCGCCCGGCAACGCTTGGCCCAACGCGCCTTCATCGCCACCCAGTCCAACCGAACCCGCGCCACCGGAGCCATCACCGATACTCTGTTCGTCGACGGCCACACCCTCTTCGACAGCCTTACTTTTACAACCCGCCAGTGTCACACCAATCATAAGTATCATCAAGATTGACAGCTTTACTTTTTGCATCGTTACCACTCCTCTCATAGTTTGCGGTTGAGTGGAGACCACGCGGGTTCGCGCACGTCCCCTTGTTGAACCTTAAGTATTTGCCGCACTCGACCATCGGCGGACATCGCGGCGAGCACGCCGCGGCCGCGCGATTTTGTCGCGTACAAAATCATCGCGCCATTCGGCGCAAACGTTGGCGACTCGTCCACAAGTGTCTTGGTCAACACCTGCAGCGAGCGGCTATTGATAAAATACACCGCCGTGTGGAAACCGCCGCCCTGGTTCGTAATTAATGTTAACCGTTCTCCGTCCGGGGCATAAGACGCCCGCGCATTATAGTTCCCTTGGAACGTAATGCGCTGGGGATTTCCGCCATTGCTCGCCATGCGATAGATTTGCGGACGGCCGCTGCGTCCCGAGGTAAACACGATGTGCTGCCCGTCCGGTGACCAGGCCGGTTCGGTATCGATACCGCGATCGCGCGTCAATCGCGTCAGTTGCCGGCTCGCGACATCGAGCACGTAAATTTCCGGATTGCCCTCGTGGGACAGCGCCATCGCCAATCGCCGGCCGTCCGGCGACCACGCCGGCGCACTGTTCAAGCCGCCATACTCCGCCAATTTCGTACGTTGGCCGTCGCTGAGGCGCTGCAGATAGATCTTCGAGCGGCGCTCCTCAAACGACACATACGCAAGCTGCGAGCCGTCCGGCGACCAGGCGGGCGACATGATGGGTTCGGTGGATTTGAGGATTTTACGGGATCCGAAACCGTCGGAGTCGGACACTTCAAGATAAAACGTGCGGCTGCCAACCGAGTTCGTCTCGACGGTGACGTAAGCGATCCGAGTGTCGAACGCACCGGGCTGACCGGTCAGCGCCTCGTAGATCACATCGCTGATCTGGTGGGCGATCTTGCGCATCTGATTGGCGCGCACGTTGTACCGAAGCCCGACCATCGACTTGCCGGTAAACACTTCAAACAACTCGAATTCGACTTGAAAGTCGTTACCGGTCTGCACTACCCGACCCACCACGAGGCCTTCGGCCTTTAGCAGTTTCCAGTCGGTGAACTTGACCTGGCTGCGTTCGTGAGGGGTGTTCAAGAAATCCTCACGCGGAATCGCATCAAAACGGCCGCTACGGGACAGGTTCGATTCTATTATGTCGGCGACCTGGTGGGGAGGCGCACCGGAGCCGCGCCACTCGAACGGCACGACCGCTATCGGCACACCGCCTTTACCGGATTTGTCGATGACGATGGTAATTTCCGCTTGGGCAGCCGCGCACCAGCCGGTCAGGATTACGGCAATAAAACGAACGGTAAGAAATCTAAGGGTCATGACACCAAATGGTCTGGTCTGAAATCTAGATTGAACTCGCGCAAAAATTCATAAAACTTCGGATCTTGCGGAAACGGCAATGGCGATGCCTTTAATACGGCATTAATCACCGATCGGTCAAATATCGGGTCGCCACTGCCGCGCACCACACGGGCCGATAGCACGTCGCCAGCCGGGGTCACCCGTACTGCAACCAATGCCGTTAAGCCCTGCTGCGCGCCCGGTGGGCGGATCCAATTGCTGCTGACTTTTTGCTGAATTGCAGCAACATATTGATTCGTAAATGTCGATGTCGCGAGGCGTTCATTACGTTCGTCTTCGAGACGATCTTGTAATTCACGTTCTGCTTGCTGACGTTTGAGGTCTTCTTGCCGTTTGAGTTCCGCGAGGCGCTGCTTTTCCTTCTCCGCTGCTTCGCGCTTCTTCTCCTCGGCCAATCTCTTCGCCTCTTCCTCCTTTTTCTTTTGCTCCGCTAAGCGCTTCTTCTTCGCTTCGTCTTCTTTACGTTTCTTTTCAGCCTCAGTCTGCTCTTTCTTCTCTTTTTCCTTCGCGAGCGCTAACTGCTTGGCCTCGTTTTCCTTTCGTTGCTGTTCTTCGATAACGCGTTGCGCTTCTGCCTCCCGTGCCTTTTTTTCGAGATCCGCGAGCTTCTTCTTTTCGCGCTCTTGCTCCTCCTTGAGTTCCTTGAGTTTTTTCTCCTCGTCTTGCTGCTTCTTGATCTTTTCGTATTCTCTGTCCTTAATCTTTTTCAGCTCCTTGTCCAAATCAGCCGCAGCGATAGCCTGCGCCTGCACCGGCGCGGCTTGATTGGCGGCCATCGGGATGCTGTCGGACTTCCAATCGATACTGAGTCCGAGCAACAACAGGATCAAACCGTGTACGGCCAGCGCGAAGACAACGGAACGGCTCGTGAGCTTGACGCCGCGGACGCGATTCACGGCGTCAATTATCCTCCGGAGTTTCGGTCACGAGGCCGATGTTGTCTACACCCGCCTGCTGTAACGCCACCATGGCATGCACCACCGACTCGTACTGGGCGCGGCGATCGCCGCGCACCAAAAACGAAGTGCCAGGTTTATGGCGCAACACTGCCGCCGCTTTGAGGCGAATTTCCTTGGAACTGGACGGCTCATCGCGATCTTCGTTGACAAAATAGGTGCCATCGGCCTCGACATGCACCACGAACGGCACGCTGTCGTCCGTTTCGATCGGAATCGAGTCAGCTTGCGGCAACTCGATATTAACGCCCTCGGTCAACAACGGTGCCGTAATCATAAAAATCACCAGCAATACCAACATCACATCGATGTAGGGCACCACATTGATCTCCGACATCTGCTGCTTTTTACGGTGTCGAGCGTAACTTTGCACAATCTATTCTCAGCTGTCTACTTTGGTGTTAGTAGTGATGTTTTGCCGATTCACGATGCTTAAGAATTCTTCCATAAATACTTCGTAGCGCGAAATTAAGCGCTCCGAGGTGTTAGAGAATTTATTGTAGGCGATCACCGCCGGAATGGCGGCGAACAAACCCATTGCCGTGGCGATCAGTGCTTCGGCTATACCGGGCGCCACGGTCGCAATAGTCACCTGTTGCAGCGCGCCCAACGCGCGGAACGAGTTCATGATGCCCCACACGGTGCCAAAAAGTCCGATATACGGGCTCGTCGAACCCACCGTCGCGAGAAATGATAAGTTGGTCTCGAGATAATCGATCTCGCGGCTCAATGCCACCCGCATCGCGCGCTGCACACCATCTACAAGATCGGCGCGGTCGACGTTGCTCTTGCCGCTCAAACGCGTGAATTCACGGTAACCGGAGACGAATAGGGCCGCCATGCCTTCCGCGTCTTTACGCCGCCCGGACCATTCGTGATAAAGCCGCGTCAGATCGCCGCCCGACCAAAACGCGTCTTCAAACGTGTCGGAGGTCTTGGCCAGGCCCTTGTAGATATAGGCGCGGGAAAAAATCATCGTCCACGACACCAATGACGCGAGCAGCAGAATAACCATAACGGCCTGCACCAGCAGACTCGCATTCTTGATAAGCGCCAGCAACGAAATCGTTTCACTGGAAGCAGTAAAATTTATGACTTGTTCCATGCACTCAACTCGGCAATGAGGGAATCGGGCAAGCGGCGCGGGGTCAGCGCCGCCGTATCAACACAGGCCAGGCGCACGGTACCGGCGCACAAACGTTGTGAATCTCGCAAAACCTCCTGCCACAGACGCAAACTGGCTCCACCGAATTGTTTCAGCTGGACGGTAACATCGAGATAGTCGTTGAGCCGCGCGGGGCAAAAATAATCGATATTGACAGAGCGCACCGCGAACATTATGCGCTCGCGCTCGGCCAATTGATCGATCTCACACCCCAGATGCCGTAGCCATTCGGTACGCGCGCGCTCCATAAAGCGCAGATAGTTTGCGTAGTATACAATGCCGCCTGCGTCTGTATCCTCATAATAGATTCGCACCGGAAGCCTGAACGCGACAGCCAAAGCCGAATTCCCGACAAACGGCGGCGCCTCGGCGCGATTTGCAGACCCACTCATGTTTCGTCGAACAATCCATGTTGCGGCGTAGCTGCCGGTGCGGGGGGCTTCAAACCAAAGTGCCGATACGCTTTGTTGGTGGCAACACGGCCGCGTGGCGAACGCATCATAAAACCCTGTTGGATCAAATAGGGTTCGATCACATCCTCGATCGTGCCGCGTTCCTCGCCGACCGCAGCGGCGAGGCTGTCGATTCCGACCGGGCCACCGTCGAACTTCTCCACGATTGACAGCACCAACGCGCGATCGAGTTGATCGAGGCCGTGCTCGTCGACTTCCAGCAAATCCATCGCACGCGTCGCGATATCTAACGTGATGACTCCGTCCCCGCGCACCTC
>JAOTWM010000385.1 GCA_029862885.1 Gammaproteobacteria bacterium | reverse complement strand
TTCTACAACGATGGATAGAAGGAAATATGATTCACCAACCCAAAACCCTAACACTCGGAGTGGTCTAAAGATCTTGGGCTTGCCAGTTACTCTCCCGGCGTGTGAATACTTAAGGTATCGCATCCCCGCGCTTCAAACAGACTTGTGGCACGAAGGTAACGACCATAGCAGATATCGAGTTCGCATAGCCCAGAACTCCGATCATTTTTGGATCGGGTTGTGGGGGACTCGTTAAACCAACGAGTCTTTGTCAGCCTCGGCATTCAGCACGAAGGCATTTTCACCCGTCGGGTGGTAGGTCGCGCCAAAATCCTTAAGAATCTCTTTGGACCCAGTATTCGGATCTCCCCAGCACTGGCACGTGATCTTGTCACACGCCCCGATAACTGCTCCCAGCGGCTCTTTCCCCTTCTCGTTCGCCAGGTGGGCCACGAACGCCTCATCGGTCGCGTAAATCTCAACCCATTGGCTCACGCGTTCGGACGGATAATCCACGTGGTAGCAGATTACGCCGGGGTGTTCAAGCATGACTTTGCACAGCTCTTCCTGGTTGGCCTTAAAGTCAGCCTCGCTGCCACTCTTGATGTCCCACTGAATCTTTAGCATAAAAGGCATGGTGCTATTCCTCAAATTAGTTCATGTGTACGGATAGGGATTATACCCACTCTGTTTTTAGTTAGTAGACCTTAAATCAGGCGATAGGGTGGTTGTGATTATCTGTATCGGGTAAAAATTCCGATCGATGAACCGTCTTTCAAATAATTTTCGTTAAGGTCCGGTTTGGAGCAAGTCCCCGATCTTATAATTTCTTACTTTCTATGTCTGCTGTGGGGTCGCGAGCTGCCTATGTTTTAGAATACTCAAATGACTGCAGCGAGTATACCGCGGAAGATTTCCAAGATACTAAAAACGTTTGCTATGGAGAAAGCAGATATCCTGAGACTTTATGAATATGTCTGCAACTCGCCCAAAGCCACCCTTCGCGCGCACTTGACGTAACGACTGGAGTTCGCCCTGACCGACCATTTGAAATGACAGTGGATTCCAGAAGTTGGTGATCTTACAATGACCCGTATCATTAAATCAGGAGTTATGCGAAATGACGCCCCACGTTTCTCTGATGCCGCGGGCAGCGGTTCCCTCACTCGACCTACCACTCGTCGGCGGCAGTACATGGTCACTGGCGGAACAGAATCCAGAAAACTTCACATTAGTTGTGTTTTATCGCGGTCGGCATTGCCCTATTTGTTCGATGTATCTCGCTGATTTGAAACGTAAAGCTGCAGATTTTGCAGAGCGAGGCGTAGGTATTGTCGCCGCGTCAACGGATGGAGGGGAGCGTGCCGCAGATGCTAAGAGTGAGTGGAAACTCGATAATCTGAATATCGCTTACGATATGAGCATCGAAAAAGCACGCAAGTGGGGCTTATATGTATCTGCTGGCCGCGGCAAAACCTCGATTGGGATTGAAGAACCCGATCTGTTCAGCGAGCCAGGTGTATTCCTCGTCCGACCGGATCAGACTCTATATTACGGCGCAACACAGACCATGCCCTTCGCTCGGCCAGGCTTTGCGGATTTATTAAAAGCCGTGGAGTTTGCAGTTGAGAAAAATTATCCAGCACGTGGGGAAGTCGCTGGGTAGCAAGATCAACAAGCTAAGAAAGCCAAGTTGTTTGGCATAGGGTAAGCCTAGCTCCGGGCAAAGGGGGTTTAGTCCGGATTGGGTCGAAGTGAGTGTTCAGACTAAATGCCCGAACGGCAGCAACGAGTATTAAGGCGGGCTTTATCATTAGAATAAAATTGTCCGCATTGGGGAGAGGGGACATATTAACGGCGCATGAATTTGCCTCCTTGTTGCTCAGATCTGCCATTGATTAAGATTTTATTGTGTAACGCCAAAGATTCCGACAGGCGAAAGATTCAACCCCTCTCATCGCGGGGTCAGTGGCCTGCGGTTGCCCCACCATCTATGGCAAGTGCGGCCCCGGTGATAAATCCAGCATCCGGCGAGGCCAGGTAGAGAATCCCCTTGGCGACTTCCGTTGCTGTTCCAATCCGCTTCAAAGGATAGAACTCCGCCTCCTTGCTCAAATCCGCAAAACCTATGCGGGCCATATCCGTGTCAATAACACCGGGGCAGACGCAGTTGACCCGCACCGTCGGTGCCAATTCCAACGCCATCGACCTAGTAAGGTTGACGACAGCGCCTTTGGAAGTGCAGTAAGCTGTGATTCCGGCGTAGCCGTTCAATCCTGCCTCTGACGCCACGTTAACAATAGCACCCCCAGAATTGTCCAGCGCGGACAGCGCGGCGCGACTACAGAAATAGGTTCCCTTGACATTGATGTCGATGAGCGAATCCCAAAGATCCTCATCGGTTTCGGCCATCAGCGTTTGAGTAAATACCCCGGCGTTGTTTACGAGTACATCGAGACCACCCAGCTTCTCGACGGCGGCCCCAACTACCGCCTCACAACCCGCCGCTGTCGCGACATCGCCTGGAGCTCCCTCGAGCCTTTCATGACCACCCAGCTCTTTAATCGCCTGCGCAACGGAAGCTTCCGTCCGGCCATTGATCGCGACACGCGCGCCACCGGCCAGAAACTCTTGTGCAGTGGCTTTGCCTATGCCGCGCGAAGCACCAGTAATAAGTACCGCACTGCCATTAAATACCATTAAAGTTCCTCCAATTCAGGACTCCATTTCAGCGGAGTCTTAATTGTGTAATTATAAATTCTCCAATGACCGTGTCGAGGGTACTGCGGAAGATTTTTTCGGCAAAGAAATTGTCCGCTTTGTGTGGGTAAGCGCCTATCTATTAAAATTGTGCCGCCATGGGTCACGTCTCTAACCCGTAATCGTAATAAATCACAACTTCGCAACTTGCTATCAATTGCCAGGTTAAAAAGCGGTAAATCCCGTTTTCGATTGGCGATTTGTAATCGAATACGGATAGACCAGATTTCTTTAAGTTTCAGCGGCGGCTTCTGACCAACGAGTTTACCTTCATTCCACGGTATTGATGAATTAGTCAGAGGTTCCCTAGATTGATGAAATCGGCATTTCGCCCGAAGCCGACCTTCGTTTCGGATACGAAAACGAGTGATTGTATTGCAACATCAAGGTCTCAGAACGACCCGTTTAGGACCTTCGAGTTTCAGCAAATGACGTGTCCGGAATACGACCAGCAAGCTGACGTTGCAGACAGTTACGCCTCAGCTAAAAAAGCGATTAGCGCAACTTTGATGCGAACACTCGAATTGTCCGTAGTAAGGACATAATTCGAGAGCATCAGGAAAGGCCGGTTGCGACCTATAGATAAGATGGGAATATGCTGCCCGCGTGTCATGGACCAAAATCACATTTTGTTCCAGGTGGGCGCCTCCGTCGGTGTATCAGGCTTTCCGAAATACGGACATGCACACAACACCGTCTTTCCGGCTCCCTTGAACGCGTAGTTTAGGTTCGACACGCTAAGAGCAGCACACACTTTGTAGTATAGCCCAATCGACAACCGCACACACGAATTAATTACTGTCTTGGTTTCAGAGCAAAGAGAATTAGAGAACTATTCAAACCGTCAAGACTTTGAACTATAAATCAAGCACCATGATCGGCTGCTTCTGGGCCGGTTGCTGTCTGATGCACTGCAGCAATCTACATCAAATTCCTCGCTCTATTCAATGACGGGGATGAGTATTGAACCGCCATTGTAGAGTAACAATTCATGCACAGCAGCCGCCGATCGTAATTGGCCCTTGTTTGCCCTAACCAGCCATAGACAATAGTGGTTGGTCCGCGATTACGTTCCTTGTTTCGATCATAGAACCAGTCTTCAATCCTCGCGGCTGGCTCGACCGGTGATTACACGATGAAGGAACTCGCTGAGCATTATAAAGTTCATTACTTGAGCGTGAGTCGAGCGATAAAGAAAGCGGAAGAGGGTGGTGGATAGGTACTGGAATTGGTTGTGTTGGACTGAATTAGGAGTGATTGCAAGACCTGAACATCCGGCTTCTATTTCCCGGCTGCCTCCACATTCAGCGCAACGCGCAAGAATATAGTCACTCCGGACCGTTTTTCTTCTGCTTTTCCTTTTCACCCCGCAGACCCCTCGTTATGATGCGTGCTCTGTTTATTCCGAGATCCGGAGGGGCGATTCATTGACAAAGGGCAAACGCCGCCGCGGCGGCGAGTCGCGATCAAAGCAAGTCGACGTGCAGTCGAGGTCTGCCGGTGCCGGCGCGTGTGAATCATGCGGCACCACGCTGGCGCCGGAGGCGAGATTCTGTCACCGCTGTGGCGAGCCGCTGGAGGCCACGTCCGCGAGCGCCCGCAGCGGCCCGGGGCGCACCTCGATCATGGTCTACTCCGTGGCCGCGGTGAGCGTGGTCGGCGTGACGCTGGCAGCGGTCCTCATCATTTCTAGCTATCAAAGCAAGCCGGCGCCGCCTGCGTTGAACAACCCGGCGGCGAGGGTGCCGTCGACGGTGGACCTGTCGACGATGACGCCGCGGGAGGCAGCGGACCGGCTTTTCAACCGGGTGATGAGCGCAAGCGAGAACGGCAACGCGGAAGAGGCGCTTCGGATCGCGCCGATGGCGGTTGCGGCCTACGCGCGGGTGACGAATCTGGATTTGGACGCGCGCTATCACCTGGGCCTGCTCCACCTGCTGCAAGAAGATTTCGACCAGGCCCGTGGCCAGATCGATCTTATGAGGCAGAGCGAGCCGCGGCATTTGCTCGCGCTGGTGCTCGAGCACGACGTCGCTTCGCGGGTGGGCGATGCAGAGACGGCGGCCCGGGCGGCGACCGGATTTGCCGACGCCTACGAGTCCGAAACGGCCACCGCGCGACCGGAGTACAAGGTGCATAAGTTCTCCATCGACCGCTTCCGCGCGGGGGCCGGCGCGCCTGCGTCCGGGTCCGTGGCCGCGGCTCAGCCGGCGGCGGCGGACGGAGGCGCAGCGGTGTTCGAGCGTAAGTGCGCCGATTGCCACGGCCGGGAGGCCGAAGGCAGCGATAAGGGCCCGCCGCTGGTGGACAAAATCTACGAGCCGGGCCACCACGCCGACGTTTCCTTCTATCTTGCCGTGCGTCAGGGCGTTCGCGGTCATCACTGGACCTTCGG
>JAOTWM010000386.1 GCA_029862885.1 Gammaproteobacteria bacterium | reverse complement strand
GGCAATGGAAAACCCTGATCGTACGCAAGTTCTGCATGTCTCACGGCATCATCTAATTCACCGAGTTCCAAATAGATCAGGCCAAGGTTGTAGTTAATTTCGGCTGAAGCTCCATCCAAAGCCGCGAAACCACGTAAGAGAGTCTCTTTCGCTTCGTCCAATCGTCCTATCTTTTTTTGCATTACAGCCGTAGCCGAATAAAGTACGTCGGTTTTTGGCTGCGCTGCGATTACGCTTTGCAATGTTTGGATCGAGCGTTCGAACTCGCCTTGCTCGTACAATATTCTCGCCAATTGGATCGTAACATAGGCGAATTGTGGGGCGCTTTTATTGCTGGATCCATTAAATGTGAACAGCGTCTCATTCGCTGCTTCCCGCAACATATAACTTTTTTGCTTAGTGTCTTGCTCGAGCCAGGCTCTTTTTAGCCAAATCATCCCAGCACAAAAATGATGCGCGCCTCGTATACCTGCATCTTCCCAAGGTACTAGTTGTTGTTTGTGTATATTGCTAACTTGATTAGCGAACTTTGAACGCTGTCCAACAGCGTACCAAACATATTTTGCTTTGCAGTAACCTGGCCACGCCTGCCACTCGCTATCTGTTGGAACGAATTCATATGCATGAACCAAAGGTGGGCAGAGTACAATGGCGAGAAGAACCGCGGTCAGTCGCCGTATTGAATTTGTCATTGTTCTTGGGTCTCATCAGTCATTATTGAGTCTCGAGATTCTCGCGCAATGAAATTTCGACGGGCGCATGACCCGGTTCTCATATCAACGACCATTATCACCGAAAATAGAACCATATAGACATTCTACCAAAAAGACTCCGAACGTCCTCTGTATTATGTTACTGGAATGCAGCACGATCAAAACCAACACTTAGTATGTCTACTGGCTGGCAGCTTGTTTGCAGATGGCACCGTCATCGGTTTCTATTACGGGGCTGGCTGCATCCAATTTTACAAGCACCAATAGCAGCGCAATAAACCAGAAGCGGGCTTCAAATTTGAGGTAATCAACGAATTGGTCACCTACGGTTATGGCCGCTAGTATGGCCACAGTCGCAGCATAAGTCGTTGCTAGAAGTCCCTCTGACTGTCGCATTCGATGCCGCAATCGGAAGACCATCCTGACAATCCAAAGCATTAGTGCGATATAGATAACCACACCCGGTATTCCCTGTTCCACAAGGAGGGTCATAAAAGTATTGTGCGACGAACGCGCTTTTCTTTCTTCCGGGCCCGTCAGATGCTTTTCGTCAAGATACAGTGGACTTAGGACTGCTGTGCAACGATGTCCACAACCGAGTGGATAATTTGAAAACATCTGCAATTGCGCTTTCATCAGAACCAGCCTGCCCGATCCTGTGTCGACTCCTTCCACCTCTTCGCCGGCGACAAGAATCGTGCCTATTCGTTCCCAATAGGACTGATTTGTAAGAACGATAAATAGTACCAAGCCTACCAGTGAAAAAACTCGTACCACACGCGCAAGTTTCTTAGGCGTGAACAGGTTAAAGACCAAACCGGCAGCTCCCAAAGCAAGAAATCCACTACGGCTTATCGATGCGATCAGTGCATTTACAATAAAAGGCATGATGCCGATCGCGGCGATTTTCTCGTAGAGCTTGCCCGAAAGGAATAGTACGAAAGTAATAAGAATGCCCGTGGCAATATGAAGCGCCCCAGCGTTTGCTTCGTCAATACCTGGGGAGATGAATCCTTCAAATCTACCGCCGACATACTGACTAAATACATAGTAACCGACATAGAAGCAGCCAATGGCGTGGGACCACAGAAAAATCCTAAGATCCCTGATCGAATTGATGCACTTGTAGATCAGAAATACGAGTACCGCATACTTTGTCGTTAGAACCAGCAGCTCTGTATGCATTGTCTCATCGAGTGCCCAGAACATTTGAATTGCCAGCCATAAGACAAAAAGCACCAGGCCGCGAAACAGGCCCGATTCTCTCAGGCCAGGGCCAGTGACTTTAGAACGGTGCACCAAGACAGATAACAATGTAACCGCTGCGGCGATAAGCGACCAACGAAGCGATGGAAGAACGCTCCCCCACCAGAACGATGGTGGGTGAACGTAGAACACTCCAACATATGTGACCAGGCCGAATATCGGGTGCCGAAAAAGAGCAAGCAAACAACCGAGGCCAAAGACGAATAGAAATGCGCTAGCTGTCAACACAGTACGGCACCTGCTATTTGATATCGCTTTGTTGCAGCCAGTTTCACCAGATATTTCATCCGGCCCGGTCCGACTATTGGCATCGGACAGTTGGCAGCCGCTATCACGAAACCGCCATAGGACGTGCTACGATGCCAGACAAAATCGTTGCATCGTAATGATCTTGTCATCGATCAACACGGAAACGGCTTCTAATGCCTCATATCTCTCGGCACCCGATACTTGTTTACATAACCCCAAAATATGCGACCTCCAACTGGCTTATTGTTCGTATTCTAAATCATTACGTAGAGCAGGAATACGTGATGGAGTTTCCGCCGCCGAGATTGAGAATAAGGCCCGAGAAGCAGAAACTCTGACTTTGCTATTATTCGGTTTTTGAATCTGGACTGGCGATCAGGCCGCGGAATAAGAATGTGAGAAAGATTGCCAAAGCGCTAATTGAACCGGTTCGCCTCGCAATCGAATATTTGTCGCTCCCAACAACGGCCAAGGCGGAAATCCGCAGCGATCGTCGCGGTGAGCTATTTGACGACCCTGGTCCTGAGGTCGTTGCCAAGGCAGGAATCAACTGGCTTTCAACAGCTCAGGACAATTCCCCAAATCACGATGGTGGCGTGGCGCGGAACTACAGCCTCATTTCGGGCTGGGCAAACTCGTACCCAGAGACCACCGGTTACATTGTGCCCACTTTTCTTAATTGGTATGACCGATATGGCGAGGCTGGAATTCGCGATCGGGCGCATAGAATGCTTCGCTGGTTTCAGGAAATCCAGTTCCCAGAGGGCGGTTTCCAGGGAGGTATGATCGGCAGCCGGCCGAGAGTGCCGGTAACCTTCAATACGGGCCAGATATTGTTGGGGCTTGCAGCAGGAGTAGAAAGTTTTGGAGACGAGTTTCTCTATACGATGCGCCTCGCTGCAGACTGGCTCAAAGACACTCAGGATTCGGACGGAGCGTGGCGGAGGCACCCAACCCCGTTCGCTATCGGTGGAGAGAAGACGTACGAGACTCATGTCGCATGGGGTCTTTTCGAGGCGGCGAGGGTGGACGAGCGCCGTGGATACGGCGAAGCAGGGGTGAAGAACGTCGAATGGGCCTTAAGGAAACAGCGCGAAAATGGGTGGTTTGATGATTGTTGTCTCGATCAGCCGGAAACGCCATTAACCCATACTATTGGATACGCCGTGCGTGGAATTCTGGAATGCTGGCGGTATTCGAACGACGACAAGTACTTCAAGGCAGCCGCCCGAACTCTCGCAATTATCGAGAAGCTGGTAAAAGAAGACGGGCGTTTACAGGGTCGATTCGATTCGAACTGGAAACCGGCCGTGTCATGGGTGTGCGTCACTGGATGTGCGCAGTTGGCTGATTGCTTCCTTATTGCATCGATGGCCGGTGGATCGGGCTCTTTCTATGATACTGGGCGAAGGCTCAATAGCTTTGTTCGACGTACTATACAGGTCGACGGTCCAGATGAAACACGCGGGGCCGTGAAAGGCTCATACCCGGTCGATGGAGCGTACGGAGAATTGCAGTATCTGAATTGGGCGACAAAATTCTCAATCGACTCCAATTTGCGGGAACTGGATATGGCCGGTCAACCTGCGCGTTGAGTATTGAGGAAATCATGCAGACCATGCCCAGAGAAATTTATGAGTAATTTCGTGGCGGAGAAAGATCCGTCGGATTCGATCTGTTCGGACATCGAGGATCTCGCTCCACAGATTCCATATTATACAAAGGAATACCGTGACGCATTGCAGATGTGTCGTAAGATTGCTTGGGTTTTGGGCCTGGAAACCGACGGGCGATTAGTCTTTGGGTGTTTGGGGGAGATGACAGTTGGAAAATTGCGCAAGCAATTGCATATTCAATCGACGCCATCCGATGCGAGCGAGGAGTTCTGGTCTGCTCTGGGCGAGTTTTGCCGCCAAGAGAGAGTTACCACGCTAAGTCTCGGAACGATAGGAACGTGCCCTGACATTCCAATAATTGGTCGCGTCTTCTCCCATAAGGTTCGGTGTGAGTATTGGGTGGACCTACAGGCGCCAGACATTGAAATGGCGCTTCGTCCTCAGCAACGTCGCGTGTTGAGAAAGGCGAGGGCCAGAGGCCTTGAACTCAGAGTCCCGCCAATTTCGTCGGGGTTGGCAACGCACAACCTCCTATCAGAGCAGTCACTTGGTAGGCGGCGCGAAAGAGGAGAAAGCATACCAGTATTCGATGATTCTTATATACCACAGGCATTGATCGAAACTGGTGCGGCCCGAATTTATGAATGTGTGTTGGAGGAAGAAGTGCTGGGCTCCGTGATTATCACGGTCGCCAAAAAGGGAGTACACGGTTATTCTGCGGGGTATTCGCGACGCGGTATGAAATTAGGTGCTGCTGTATTTCTTAGCGTTGCAACGTTTCAGTCCATGCGGTCTGAGGGTAAATCTGTCTTTAACCTAGGTGACGCGCCTCGGGATTCAGGTTTGGCAGTATTCAAGAGAGGGCTGGGATCTGAAGAGCACGAATCGCTATCGAAGAGCTTTGATACCGCAAGTCCGGCGGTGAGGTTTATTATCAACGGTTATTCGTCACTATCCCAAATATTGAGACGCTGAGAAACGCAAGACCAGTATGACGACCGGACCAATATCGATTCGCCGAGTGCGGCCAAGAGCTGAGCGTGATGCAGTGCTTCGGTTACTGAAAGAAAACCTGCCAGAGGCGGCAACTGAGGGGCGCTACGATTGGGCATATCTCGATAATCCCGATGGGGTTGCGTCTGTCTGGTTGGCAGAGACGGCTGACGGCGAAGCTGTCGGGACATCGGCTGCGTTTCCGCGACATTTCCGTGTTAAAGGAAACACGGTGCGAGCACTCGTGTTGTCGGATTTTGTCATCGATTCGCGATTTCGTACGCTGGGCCCGGCCGT
>JAOTWM010000035.1 GCA_029862885.1 Gammaproteobacteria bacterium | reverse complement strand
CCGCACCCGCCGACCGACTTCTCGATGGGCGACCCCTGACACCACCAACGGCAGGGCAACGTTATCGAATATGGTCCTGTCGTAGAGCAGCTTGTGATCTTGAAACACCACTCCGATACGACGCCGCAAATACGGTATGCGCCGCGCCGGCAATCGCGTCAGATTGAGATCGTTGATAACGATTTGGCCTCGGGTTGCGCGTTCGGCGAGTGTAATCAACTTTAATAAAGTGCTTTTACCTGCGCCTGAATGACCAGTGAGAAATACCATTTCATTGCGGGCTACATGGAAAGTGATGCGGCGAAGCGCCTCGTAACCATTGGAGTAGCGCTTGTATATCTGGCTGAATCGAATCACTAAGCCTTCAATCCGGAAACTCTACGGTTGCGGATAACCATCGGATAGACGCACCACTAAGTACGCGGAATAGGATACGAAAAAATAACATGGGCACGATGGCCGATGAGCTACTGTGCATCGCATCTACGGTTGGCCGGTTGGGTCAGCTTGCGGTACGAGCGCTTCAGCAAATTCTTCCGCATCGAACGCTCGTAAATCGTCGATACTCTCGCCGACGCCGATGTAGCGGATCGGAATATCAAACTTCCGACTCAAACCGATTACAATTCCACCCTTCGCAGTACCGTCCAATTTTGTAACACATATCCCGCTGAGACCGAGGCGGGAGTGAAATTGTTCCACCTGGGACAATACATTCTGACCATTCCCTGCATCGACTGTGATCCAAATCTCATGGGGAGCAGCCGCATCGAGATTCGCCACGACCCGCTTGGTCTTGACAAGTTGGTCCATGAGTCCCGCGTGGGTATGTTGACGGCCAGCGGTATCGATAATCAGCACATCGATTGCCTTAGCCGTGGCGGAAACCAACGCATCGTGGGCCACTGCCGCAGCATCCGCACCCTGACCTTGGGCCACCACGGGAAGCTCCAATCTTTCTCCCCATGTCTGTAACTGCTGAGTCGCCGCGGCACGGTACGTGTCACACGCTGCCAACATGAGCGACAGGTTCTGTTGCGATAATTGACGAGCCAGCTTTGCCACGGTCGTTGTCTTACCAACACCGTTCACACCTACCATCATGATTACGAATGGTTTATCAGCGACGCCTATCGGTACGACCGGTCGGCTGGCGGCCTGCAGCACGTCAACGATCGCCTGGCGTAACGCGCTACGAAAACCAAACACCGAGCCGGAACCGTGCTGCGCCGCATTGCCGCGTATTCGCGTCACAAGATCACGCGACGCTTCGACACCCACGTCTGCTAACAATAGTTGATCTTCTAAATCTTCAAAAAACGTTTCATCGAGGCTGATAGCCGAACTAAACAAACTGCCAAAACCACGAGCGAGTGCTTCACGGGTTTTTGATAACCGCGCCAAAAGCCCCCCGTTTCGGGAGGGCCTTGCAATCGTATCGTTCGAGACGGTATCCGGATCGATCACACTATGGTCCTCTCATGATAAGCTCAATTCAGAATTCCGATAACACAGAGACATGGCAGTATGCCGAAGCATAACACGGCGCGCGTACGCATCATTGGTGGTGTTTGGCGTAGGCGGATATTCAAATTTCCGACCACACCGGAACTCCGACCAACCTCGGATCGCGCCCGCGAAACTTTGTTCAATTGGCTCGCGCCGCATATCAGCGGCCGTAGGTGCCTAGATTTATTCGCTGGAAGCGGTGCGCTCGGATTCGAGGCTGCCTCCCGGGGTGCGCAGTCGGTTGTCATGGTCGACAACGATCAGCAGGTAATCCAACAATTGCGTGACAATCGAACGAGCTTGGGCGCCACTCAAATCGATATTGTCGCCGCCGATGCGCTGCGTTACGTGGACTCCTGCGATCGGCAGTTCGATTTAATCTTTGTGGATCCGCCATTCCATCTTGGGTTAACACAATTGGCTTGCGCATCTCTGCTGACGAGCCAATGTCTACAGGGCGGGGGATTTGTGTATGTCGAATGCGGACTGGCCGAATCCGCGGCGATAAATCCCCGCGCTTGGCTGCTCCACAAACAATGCACTTACGGCGCGGTTAATCATCGGTTGTTCATTGCTCAAACCCACGGCGCCCATCTGGATGCATAGCGTCATGGACCATTTACGGGTACGCTACCCTCCCTTGGACCTAAGGAACCTCTGAACAAGTTGTAGCCGATCAATGGACATTACCGTCATCATTTCGGCGCTTACGACGATTACGGTTTGTACTCTATCCACAAATATCGATTCCAGACATGCCAAAAATAGCGATATATCCGGGTACGTTCGACCCGATGACAAATGGTCATAGCGATCTCATCCAGCGAGCGGTGCGAATATTTGACGACGTGGTCATTGCAGTCGCATCCAACCCGGCCAAGGCGCCGCTGTTTTGCCTTGAAGAACGGGTAAGCCTAGCCGAGAAGGTTACCGCAGGCCTGCCTGGTGCCAGGGTGATCGGTTTTACAGGATTGTTAATCGATTGTGCCCGGGACGTAGGTGCAAGCGTGATTTTGCGGGGACTAAGAGCAGTGTCAGATTTCGAGTACGAGTTTCAATTGGCGGCGATGAATCGCCGCCTCGATTCAGACATTGAAACAATTTTCTTGACTCCGGCAGAAAACCACACCTTCGTGTCGGCATCGCTGGTCAAGGAAATCGCACGTTACAGCGGGGACGTGTCGCAGTTTGTCGATCCCTTAGTTTACGCGGCGCTGCAGGAAAAATTCCGGCCCGAGTCGTAAGGCGACATCAGGGATCAATCGCATGGCGCTATATATCACCGACGAGTGCATCAATTGTGACGTTTGCGAGCCGGAATGTCCGAATGACGCGATCTACCCGGGGGCCGAGATTTATGAAATCGAGGCGGCTCTATGCACAGAATGCATTGGCCACTACGAGACCCCACAGTGCGTGGAGATATGTCCGGTGGAGTGCATCCTAGTGGATCCACAACACCCGGAGAGCCACGCACAATTATTGGACAAGTATCACGCGCTTAGCGCTCCGCAACCCGCAAGCGCCCCCACCACGACGACCGTCATCAGTTCCGTGTAGCCCGGTCAGGCAGTCTGTTCTAACGCCACCGGCGAAGCCTCACCGTCGGCCCGGCCTTGAAGATTACGCAACACAGACTCCAAGAGTTCGGTGGTTTTGCGCTCTTCCCCCGACACACCTTCACGCACGTGCTGCAATTCAGCCATACGATCTTCCAACGTGTCGCTGGCTTTGTGAATGCGTTTTATGCTTTCTAGACGCCGACGCAACTGCACTTGATGCTCGCGCACTTGGGATTCCATCGGTGACATGATGGTACGTAACCAATCGTCTGCGTCGCGGTTAGCACGCTCGAAAATCTGCCGCACTTTAGACACCACCGATTCATAAAACTTACGCACCAGCACCGCTTGCTCCGTCATGACCATCGCCATACCACGAACAAAGTAGTCATGGCGTTCCTCAAGGCGTTTTAATTCGCGCTGGTATTTGTTGGTGGAAAATCGACGCGGCCGGATATTGGCCAAGCCATGTTCTTTTTGAAATTTCCGGTAAACGCCCTCCATGAGCTCTTGTATTTCGCCGGCCTGCTGTGCGGCGTCATCCATAACCGAATCGACCCCGCGAAAAAATTTCAACATGCTGGAGCGCAAACCTGGAGTGGTAATGCTGATCTCCATGTCTTTCTTTGTTTCTGCAATACGGCGATCTAACGCGGCCAGATTGAGATGTGCATATAGTTGATTGGTCTGTCGCGAAAATATCGCCCGCGTTGCCTGAAAATTGCGCAGATTCTTCTCTAAATGCCGCTTGTCATCGCGCACCTTGTCCATCATGTCTTCGATGACGTCCATGTTCTTCGTGTTAAGCCCCTCAAGCTCTTGAATGTGATCATTGACGTCGTTGAATCGCTGATCAATCATGGCTCCAACCATAGCGCCAATATCTGCAACTTCGCTGCGGATATTCTCACAGATAATTTCCTGCTTCGCAGGAATCACCATATTGGTAAGAGCGTTCTCCAAGGCGACAATTCCACTATTACTTACAAGCTCTTCATCGGCGCGAATCTTGCCGAGCAACGCCTTTTGTGCCGATACTGGGAAAATCTGTTCTTCAGGAACACCGAGCGTCGCGGCGGTATCGCCGATCTGTCTGGCTAATTCACTTTTAAGGGCGTCCTCATCCCGGAGTT
Organism: Gammaproteobacteria bacterium; assembly: GCA_029862885.1. Lineage (GTDB taxonomy): Bacteria > Pseudomonadota > Gammaproteobacteria > Arenicellales > JAOTWM01 > JAOTWM01. The sequence continues at coordinate 17,133 of JAOTWM010000035.1, read as the reverse complement.
CGTCCCACAGTACGTCAATCTTATTTAATACCACCAACCGATCCACGGCGTTGCCGCTTTCTTTGCTATATAGATGATCACGCCACAATGCCATATCCGATTTCGTCACGCCCGCATCCGCCGCCAACACGAATAAAGTCGCCTGCGCCGTGGACAGCATGTTCAGCGTAAGCTCGGGCTCGATACCTAATGCGTTTAAGCCCGGTGTGTCGAGAATTACCAACCCTTGTTCTAGAAACGGATGCGGATAATTTACGATCGCATGGCGCCAACGTGGAATCTCCACATAGCCATCGCTACGTACGCGCATGCCGTCGTCGGTGCCGTCTTCACTGGCAATCGGCAGTCCCATCGAACTCGCATGCTCCTGGGTCACATATTTAACTTCGGTAACCCGATGCAATGCCTCCGACATCTTTTCCGAGTCATTGATATACAACGGACTGGCTTCCCATTCCTCGGCGAAGCCTTTGTATTCGGCAATCGTCGTGCCACTACTGCGGGTCTCGATCGGCAACAGACGAATGCTGGGTTCACTACCGGCATCATAGGAAAGTTCGGTTGGGCACATTGTGGTACGACCCGCCGCCGACGGCAGTACGCGCCGTCCCAAGTCGCCAAAAAACATGGCATTAATCAGCTCGGACTTACCTCGCGAAAACTCAGCGACGAACGCGACGTGAAGTTTGTCGTCCTGTAACGTGTACAGCACATTGTCCAAGCGCTGCTCGGTTTGGTAATCGATTAGCTTTTGATCTTTGAGCCAGTCCCGATACGCGATGATGCCGCTGTACAATCGCTCTCGCCAGCCGCTGTAGGCATCGAACTCCTGCTCAATTTGGTTATAAGTCATGGAAGTTTTCTCGGCCCGGTACTTTTAGTGTATCTACGAAGCCGCGCCACTGCGCCCCCACGTGAATGGCTGTTTTCGGTGGCCGGCATGTCTTATTGAAATTATAAGCGCGAAGTTCCCGCAAGGGGCACGTACCGCACCGTAATTTATGTATACACCAAATTCCAGGGAAAATCAAAAATGTGTATCAAATCAGTGGATTTGGAATAGTACCTTATCTAACACTTGAGGAATTGTCTGATTATTTGGCGATCGAGGGCCGCGAATCCGCAAGTCGTCAGTGGTTCCTTAACGCCTACCGTTGACAATGCAAACAATAATAGCTCGTGCGTTGGTTGATTACCCGCTGTCGTATCGCAGACCCACAGTGCCTGCAGGGTTTTCCGGCACACCCATAGACCAGTAGCGATTGTTCAAAATAGCCCGGATTACCCTCGCTGGTCGTAAAATCCCGAAGCGTGGTGCCGCCTGCCATGATGGCTTCACTCAGGGTTGAACGAATGCTCCGTGCCAACCACCGGTATCGCTCGCAGGAAATTCGACCAGCGCTGCGCAGGGGGTGAATGCCGCTGCGATGTAACACCTCACTAGCGTAAATATTGCCGACCCCCACGACCACCTTACTATCCATGATAAAGCTTTTAACAGCCAACGTGCGCCGCCGCGAACGCCTGTACAAATACTCGCCATCGAACTCCGGGCTCAGCGGTTCAGGGCCCAAATTGCGAAGTAGTCGGTGTCCGCTCGGATCCGATCCGAGCCTCCATAATATGCACCCAAAACGGCGCGGGTCGCGGAATCGCAGCACGGCACCCCCGACTAACACAATATCGACATGATCGTGCGCCGCAGGCGGCTCGGCACGATCTACGATGCGCATGCTACCGGACATCCCTAAATGAATAATGACCGTTCCGGTCGGGAACTGCAGCAACAAATACTTCGCGCGCCGTGCCAAACCGATAATTGTCTGTCCGCGCAGCGTTACCGGCAAATGCCGCGGCACCGGCCATCGCAACCGGTGTTCCCGAACCCGAACTTCGGCCACGGTCTGGCCATTTAGATGCGGCGCAATACCGCGCAATGTCGTTTCAACCTCCGGTAGCTCGGGCATAGTTCGGGTCGGGCAGTTGATATGGGTGGTATTGCGACCGCTCTGGGTATCTCCGGTTGCAGACGTTTTACTGATCCGCCATTCATGGGAGAATTCGCGGTCGTTTGTCAACCCAGTAATCTGTCAAATTGATATTGACGGCTTGATAGAGCATAGCCTGTAGATTTCACGAAGGCGGATCATGTTCCAACTAAATTGCCAATATTTGAACGAATTAAGCTCTATATTTAGGGACTGGTCACCAGTACGATTTGTCCTGTTCTGATTCAGGGAATATCCGGGTTAGCACCAATGAGCTTTACAGTACGCAATGATTCCGACGGCAGCGAATTCACCGTCAACACCGGTGAAAACATTCTCGATGCCGCACTGCGGCAAGGGCATATCTTTCCGTACAGCTGCCGCGATGGCTTATGCGCAACCTGCAGGGCTGACCTGGTGCACGGTCGGATCGAGTATGGCGATTACCAGCAGACCGCATTGAGCGACGCGGAAATTGGACGAGGCAAGGTCCTCCTGTGTCAGGCTCGGCCACTGGAAAATATCGTTATAAAAGCCCACGAGATCGCTGTCCCCGCGAACATCGATATCCGCATACTGCCGTGCCGGGTCACCCGGCTGAAGTCGTTGGCGCACGATGTGATGGAAGTACATTTGACCCTACCCCAGGAACGCACGCTGTCCTACCTTGCCGGACAGTATATCGACATACTGCTACGCGACGGTCGGCGCCGAAGTTTTTCGCTAGCCGCCCCACCCAGAGACGGAGCGTTACAACTGCATATTCGGCGCGTCCCGGACGGCCGCTTCACGAGTCACGTATTCGAGCGCATGAAAGAACGAGACTTGCTACGCCTGCAAGGACCTCTCGGCACATTCTTTTTGCGCGCCGACTCAGATCGCCCAGTCCTGCTGATGGCGGGAGGCACCGGATTTGCCCCCATTAAGAGCATTTTGGAGCAGGCATTTGCGGAAGGCATCACCCGACCGATGCATTTGTTTTGGGGCGTGAGATCGCGTCGCGATCTGTATTTCGACGAATTGGCGCAAGACTGGGCTCAAAGCAACCCAGGATTTCAATACACTCCAGTGTTGTCGGAGCCAACGCGCGAAGATCAATGGCAGGGAAAAACCGGTTGGGTACACGACGCAGTGGTACAACGCTATCCCAACCTGGAGGCGTATCAGGTTTACGCCAGCGGTCCACCGCCGATGATTGATGCGGGCAAACTTGTATTCGCTGCTCACGGCTTGCCGGATGACCAGTTATTTTTTGATTCATTCGAGTTTGCCAGTGAAGCTCGTAATAGCGCGTGACGGCACCCAGCCCGCATAAGCACCTCTCCGACGTGCTCATTGGCCTATCGCTGCGCCACTGACCATGCCGCGCCTCGCCCATAGTAATCGCTTTATACAACATGAATCCGGAGTCTGGGTTGCTGCGGACACCGGTACTACCGAATTCGGTTACTCGGATGGTGACAGTGCAGAAACCTATTTGTTGTCGTTGATGGAACGGTGCGTAGATCGATCGACGTTATCATCCGAATTGCAACGCGGCATTCGCGACTGGCCTTCAGAGTATCACGTGTCCAGTAAGCGTGCTAATTTGCTGCGGGTATTCGAAACGCCGCATCTTGATTCGGTATTGGAACTAGGTTGTGGGTGCGGTGCATTGTCCCGCTTTTTCGGCGAAAACGGCGTCAACGTGGATGCGGTTGAAGGCAGCCTACGGCGCGCGCAGATTGCAGCTAGCCGCTGCCGCGACTTACCCACTGTGTCCGTCGTATGCGGTAATTTTAACGATTTAGATCTTCCAGAACACAGCTATGGTGCGGTTTTTTTAGTCGGCGTCCTCGAATACGCAGCGCGATTCTTACCTGACGCCACGAGCAGTGAACAGGCAGTATCGACAATACTGCGACACGCGCTTTCCAGCATTAAGGACGACGGCATCGTCGTTGTAGCAATCGAAAATCGGGTGGGATTAAAATACTTATTAGGATCGAGTGAAGACCATTACGCTCAACCCTATGTGGGCGTGCACAATTATCCACGACACGCCGGCATTAAAACATTTACGCGGTGCGAGTGGGAGAATCTACTAACTCCACTCGACGTGACACATCGGTGGTGCTACCCGTTCCCCGACTACAAATTGCCGGAACTCGTGCTCAGCCAAAATTACCTCGACAGTAATCGATTTGCATTTACCGATATTGAGTCGTTGAACTCGAGAGATTATGGGGGAATCCTTGCCCCCGGCCACGACGAAGCGGCGTTATGGGAGGGCTTACACCAGAACAATGATGTCGGTACCTATGCTAATTCTTTTTTGTTGATCCTTGCCCGCGACCAACTCGCCATCGACCTTGCATTGCGCGCGGATTTCGTTCGGGTATACGGCTCGCCACGCAAAACTGAGTTTCATAGCGCCCATAGCCGAAGAGTTGGTATCGCGCCCATTGACGTCACACGTCTCGAGGGCGGTGGCGAATCCCGCAACAACGGGATACTGCGACACAGCGTTAATTCCTATTCGCCGCACGAAGGGATTACCGTGACGATGTCGTGGCTGCGGGCGCTGCGCAGCCACGGCTTACTCGATACGTTTTTCCGGGAATTGCGGCGATATTATGAATTTTTGACCGAACAACAAGCACAGGGCAACGATTGTGGCGAGCTGTTGAATTACATTCCCGATCGCATCGTTATCGATGCTAATGGCCACTTTCGCCTCCGGAATCTGGAGTGGAGCCTCGCGCATTCCGTATCGCCCGAGTTTGTACTGTTTCGGGGCCTATTGCAGTTCTCGATCCAGCGCTTGCCCAATGTACGCATGTATCAACGGGTACTCGCTAACGACTCCGTCGAGGCGTTCATCCGACGCTGCTTCCAGGCGCTAGATTCAGATTTCGCGGCGATACGGACTGAATGCGTCACGCTGGAGCGCGAGGTCCGACGCCTAATGCATGACGAACTCGCGATGCTCGATATCGAGGTGCAGTTGAAACAACCGCTACTGCCCGCGACACGAGATGCGAACCCCGAATTAGCCGCTATCAAAGCATCGCGAGCCTGGCGGGCTGTTGAATTCGCACGCAAGATGATTCATGGCTACGTGATGAGACCGCTGTCAGCACTGCGACGCTGGTTAAGCAGTAACGGCCGCGCGCATTGAGTGCTGCCCGCTCGCCGTTGTGTCAGGATTCGCCCGGAACCGCCTTAATGATGCCGTCCAATGGCTGCGGCTCGCCGCTGGATTCGGGCAGTACTCTCGGTAGGCGTGTCGCGACACCAGAGCCGTGTTGCTGTAATCCGCGGCGATAGATTTCCCGCGCCTTGTCGTGCTCACCCAGTTGTTCCAACAATTCGCCCAATGCCGTATAGGCCTCGTCACTATCGCCCTCGGCAATAGCGGTCTCAAAATAGCTCTCCGCCTTACCCCAGAGTTTATTAAGTACAGCAAGACGACCCAACGTGAGCATCAATTCCGGCTCCGCAGGATGTAATTTGGCCCATGCTTCCGCGACTTTAAATTGCTCGGAGGGCCGCGAGGAATTGACCAACCCATACAAATATACGAGCGGGCGGTGCCAATTGCGTTTAATAGTGACGCGCAATGTTTTTTCGGCGCGATCCATGTCACCGATGTCGATTAGCTGCCGCGCGTAGATTTCTATTAATCGGGCTTCTTTGCGTTGCGAACGGCTCAATCCCTGCCACGCCTCCTGCAATGCAACGGCACCGCCTTCACCACCGGCCGCGGCGGACAACACTTGCCGCACTGCATCGCATTCATGTTGCGATAATTCCTGGTCGGTATAAGCGCCGGTCTTGCGCGCTGCCGGCAATAACCTCGTTACCTGATTCCAATCGCCGAGGTTGCGCGTAACGTCGGTTAACAAGCGCACCACGGATGGATTTCGGGGCGCGACGGCGTATAACTGCTGCAACGTCGCCAGCGCCTCATCGAGCTGACCATTCTGGTACTGCATACGGGCTTGGGTCAGTTGCACGGCGACCCGGCTTCGTGGGTCGGCAGCCTGGGCATCCTGCAGGTATGCATCACGCTTTGATACATCACCTTGCTGTTGCGCCGCATAAGACGCGCCCAGGTAATTTAGCAACGGTGTCGGACTCCGCTCGAGGTCGCGCGTCAATTGTTTTTCGGCCTTCTGCCAGTCGCCCTCGATGAGACCCGCATAGCCTCTCATCGTCGAGATCTGGGCACGCTCGGTGCGCTTTTGCGCTTGCCATTTGCCGATATCACGTGGCGCGGTGTACATACGGTTCACAAAACGCAATATAAGGTGTAACGCCACAAATACCAGGAACAACACCAACACAAATAGCGCTAGCGAGATTTCGATTTCCACCGGGGCACGAGATATCAAAACATAGCCGGTATCCTCGAGTGCCAAAAGCGTCAGTACGATGACGACCGCAAGTACCACGAATAGATAGGTCAGGGATTTCACTGCACGCTCCGCAAACTCACCACTTCGCGCAACGCCGCGAGTGAACCCGAAATGTCGGGCAATTCCGCTTGTACCGGTTCCGCTAACAACGCATCCACCTCAGTGAGCAGGCTTTTCACCGCCGCGTCGGAATTATCGAACATGTCAGCGATCCAGGTCTTGGCATTGATTAGATTACGCTGGTATGCCTCCGTGTCGTCGCGTAGCAGCGCAAATTGAGCACTATTCAACGCGATTTTCAGATTTTCAGTAACAAAATAATGCTGTTCTGGCATCAACAGCGGCTTGCGGGTCTGGTCGATTTCCTTAACCCGGACCAATCCGCGTAGGTCGTTCCATATCTCCCGGGCCGCGTTGAGCACACGCTCCGTCGCTTCGAGTTCCACCTCTGGCAGCGGCGTGTCCTCTGGGCGCGCTTGGCGCAACAGCGGCAGACCGTCCACCGCTCCCGCCAAACCCGCCAACCGCAAGGTCAATCCAGGCATATCTATGCGCGTCACAGCATCCAGCTTCGCGATTTCGCCGGCCAAGACTTTACGCACGGGCAGAAACTGCGGATCGCCAAAATCTTCGAGTCGTTGATCAGCCAGACGCAGGGCCGTGGTGGCTAGATCAACATTCCGGGATAACTGCAGGCGATGGTTAGCCAACAATAGCAATTGCTCCACTTCCTCGACGGTCCAGCTGCCGAGGCTGCGGTTTAGTTGTTGATAAACTTTCGATACTGAGTCTGACAGGTTCTGAAATTCTGCCCGTAGTGCGTCGATCTCCGTACTTCGCTGGCGCTTATCGTCACGCAGGGTGTCCAGGAGCTTGGCTTCTTGTCCGAGAAGTTGTTGGCGCAACTCACCCTGGGCGGCAGTCAGCATCTCTTGTTTTGATTTAAGTTCCGCGGTGCGCTCCGAACCCGCCGCCAACTGCTGGCCGAAACCCATCAATTGGGTCTCCTTCTTTCCTGCTTCAAGCTTAGCGCTGACTTCGGACTGATACCACAGGTAACCGGCGACCAGAAACGCCACGATACTAATGAGCAGGGCAATGCTGCCAAGCACCAATCCAGCGCCGCGACTACCGCTGCTCGCGGCCGCCGGCGTCACCCCAGCAGCAACCGTCTCGGCTTTTGTCGCGACGGATTCCGCGCTGGAGGTGGCCACGCCGCTGTCGGGCTCGGCTGTTGATTCGATAGACTCTGTCACGATCTGACTCCCTCGAACATCGCCGGGTGGGGACGTTCCTCAGTTAGCAAAATTAATCACCCCTAAAGCTGTCGTCGAATGAGAACAACAACATTGGTGGCCATTAATTGTAGCCCGAATCAGGACGGATTCGTTCGCCGCCAATGTTTAATTGTGTTAACGATTCCGACATCATTGGCCTGTTCGGCGACCAACGGTGTTTGTTGCCATCCGAGCTGCCAACAAGCCCTTGCAACACGCTCGCTTATTGCTACCAGCGGCGCCCGCAACAACAATGAACGCCCGTTAGCGGCTAGCCGCTGATATAAATTTTCGGCAATACGGACGCTAGTGACGGTAACGATGCCCATGCCCTGGTTACACCACTCGTCCAGCAATGGCCCGGGTTCGACCGCGCTCGATACTACCCGATAGCACTCTACGACCTCCACATCCGCACCGCGGGCCGCGAGTGTTTCGGCTAAGGTGGGCCGTCCAGTATCGCCGGCAAATATAGCGATTCTGAGCCCGGTCACTCGACTCAGCGCCGCGGTAGCGAGCAATCCGTCCGCACCGTAGCGTCCAATTGGCAACAGCGACGCCACCAAATTATGCGTAGCCAACGCTCGCGCGGTGCCGTCGCCGAGCGCCGCTATTAACGGCAGGCCGGACGTATCGCTGGTATGCGCGGCGATTTGCGGCGCCGCATATCGAGCCGCATTGGCGCTCACGAAAATCGCAATATCGAATGCCGAGAAGCGTTTCGCGGCTCGGTTCAGCCGCGTCGTGTCTGCCGTGGGCACGACCTCGACAACCGGAAAACGCACAGCCGTCCCGCCAGCTGTCTCAATCAACTTCACCAAGTGGCCGGCCTGAGATGCGGGGCGCGTCACCAAAACTCGCAGCCCGACCAGCTCACCCGGCATACACGGCCCGCAATATTCGGTCCGCGCCACGCGCGATCAACCTGCTCGCCAATTCCGTTCCCAGCGCCGCGGCATCGGCCGCCGTGCCACTTAACGATTCTCGCAACACCCGCGAACCGTCCGGCAACCCCACCATACCGCGCACATCGAGGCGATCATGGCCAAGTTCCGCAAATACTGCGAGCGGCAAATTACATCCGCCTTGCAGCGCTGCATTGGTGGCACGCTCCGCGGCCAATTCAGTCGCCGTTTGGACGTCGTGTAACGGCCGCAGCAGCTCGATGCTGTGGGTATCGTCCGTGCGACACTCGATACCGATCACGCCTTGCCCTACTGCCGGTAAAAAAACCTCGTTATCGAGCTCGGCGCGGATTCGTTTCGGGAAGCCAAGCCGTTCGAGACCGGCGGCGGCTAGAATAATGGCGTCGAATTTACCTTCGTCCAACCGCGCCAGGCGAGTGTTGACGTTACCGCGCAGATCGATGACTTCAAGTAGTGGGAAGCGTTCGCGGACCAAACATTTGCGGCGCAAGCTGCAGGTTCCTAGCCGCGCGCCGGCCGGCATCGCATTCAGTTCCGCATACCGATTCGACACGAGCGCATCGTTTGGATTACCGCGCTTAAGGACCACCGCTATATCCAATCCGTCCGGCAAATTAACGGTTACATCCTTCATCGAGTGCACGGCGACATCAGCATGGCCGTCCAGTAATGCTTGCTCTAATTCTTTCAGGAATAGTCCCTTGCCCCCGAATGTCGCCAGTGGCACATCGAGAGTCCGGTCGCCCTGCGTGCTGATTGCGACGAACTCAACTTGCAGATCACGATGCGCCTGCAGCAATCGATCGCGCACGTGTTCGGCCTGCCACAGCGCCAACCGACTTTTACGGGTCGCGATTCGCAGCACCGGCATGATTAGCACTCCGTCAAGATGAAATTGACGGGTGCAGACTCACCCAATCGGCCCATGCAAGGCACCGCCCGCCGGCAATGGCTTAAGTCCTTGTCAAGGGGGGCAATGCTGCCGCATCCGTGCCCTCGCTCATTACCTACGTCCCTGTAGGCACTACCGTATTGGCCGATTGGGTGGGCTCCCTTCGGGCGAGCCGATGAGCGACCCCCTGCGTTGTTGCGCTCCCTTGAATTAGCCACGGCTACTCCCGCGATTGCGTGCCTAGCGCCTGGGCGCTTTTCAATTCGCCGCATCCGCCAATATCGCCTTGACAGAGTACGGGTATCGCTACCCCAGCGCAGTTGTACTAGTGATAGACCGGAAATTAGCGGCGCGTCCAACGACGCACCGCCGGCGTATGGCGGCGGCTCACGTCAAGTTTATCATCGATGCTTTTGAGCAACACGCACCAGCGACCGGAGGGCTGCTTTTCAATACCACGGATGTAGTTCACTGCTACCAATGCGTTTCGATGTATGCGCAGAAAGTGATCGCCAAACTCATCTTCTAAACTGATCAACGAATCCTCAATTAGATGTTGCTCAGTCGATGTGCGTACCGTCACATATTTACTGTCGGCCATGAAGTAAATAATGTCCTGGGCAGGGATCAGGCTTATTTGCCCGCGCATATGTACACTGATATGGGTGCGCGCGGCCGGCTCGTCCTGCGATTGATTTAGTTGCCGTAACTGGCGCATCGACGTCCGGCGCGCTTTCTGTAATGCAGCCGCCAACCGATCTTTGCGAATCGGTTTTAGCAAGTAGTCCACGGCGTTCACTTCAAACGCCTCCAGCGCGTGCTGATCATAAGCGGTGGTGAAAATTACCGCCGGCGGATTCTCCATCGACATGACGTGCATTGCGGCTTCTAAGCCATCCATTACCGGCATGCGAATATCCAGTAGCAACACCGTTGGTTTAAGCTCCAGGCTCTTTTCGACCGCCTCGCTGCCGTTTACCGCTTCGCCCACAACCGTATGCTCTCCAATTTTCGAGATAAGCTCCCGGAGCCGGGCGCGAGCCAGCTTTTCGTCGTCGGCAATTACAATTCTCATTCTGATGCCCCGTGTAACGGATGAAAAATACTTACTTCGAATCGACCATTGCGGGTCGCCACAATTACCTTAGCCGCCGCACGATAATAATCGTTGAGCCGCATTCGAATATACTCCATGGACGCATTGTCCGCCTGGGACGTGTCATCAAGCTCAATGTCGGTGCTCCGATTGTCAACGTTAATATAAAGATTATCATCTACTGCATGTATTTTGATACCGACCTCGTCCCCTTCGGAAAACGGCTCCACTCCATAGTGAATGGCGTTCTCCAGCAATAACTGTAAGATAAGCGCGGGGGTTTTCGCAGTCCGGGGTACCGGGCCGACATCCCAATTAACGGTGAGACGTTTCTCAAGCCGGAGCTTCTCGAGTTTCAAGTATTTTTTTGCTACCGCGATTTCGTTGCTCAGGCCCACCAGGTCCTTGGACTCATCGAGCATCAGCCGAAACAAATCGGCCACATCCTCGATCGCCGCTTCGGCGCGTGTCGGAGCCCGGTGCATCAACCCAGCAATGATGTTCATACTGTTGAACAAGAAATGCGGGCGAATTCTGTTTTTCAATACATCACGTCGCGCGCTAGCCTCCGATAATGTCGTCTGCCGTAACTGGTGGCGTGCTAGAAAATACCGTAACGCAAATGCACTAATTACTGAGCTTACAATAAGATTGCGAATATGAAACTGCCCATACCACTGTGGCCGGGGCGACTCCAGAAAACCAGCCACCCACAACACCCACAACATAAGCTCGCTGATGGCCCAGGCGACGCATACCAAGATCAAATAAGCTGTTAGAAACGCCCGATTCGGCGGCAGCCGGTTCAGACGCGGCCGCAACCAACACAGAATCGCAACACTGGTAAGCGCGATCCATTGCAAATACACCGAAACCATAAAAAAGTCGTGGAACACGGTCGCCAACAATCGTTCGGTCAATACCGTTCCTACCAGAGCCAAAAACTCCACCAGGATGACGACGTTTATAATTATCGAGCCGCGGCAAAAATCCGGTAGGAATTCACCGCCGCGTGGCGTCCTTTTACCTCCCGGATCCGGGCGAAACTTATCAATGATAAGATCTAAGATATTCAACCGCGAATAATCGGTATTGTTATTTGTACGTAATATGAGCCTGGTTGCTCGACGTTTTGCAACGTGGCGCGGCCACCGAAATGGCGCATCAAGCGTTCTCGCACATTTTCCAAGGCGATACGATTACCGCGCCGATGGGCTGCGCCCGCATTAACTTCGGGCAGTGGATTCTGAATCGCGATATGTAGCATTTCGTCTTGAGCCCAAAGCCTAACAAGGATCGTCCCCCCAGAGTAGCTCGGTTCAATCCCGTGATATACGGCGTTCTCGAGCAATGGTTGCAACGTCAATGATGGCAGCAACGCACTGCGTGGCACGTTGGTTGACGTCCACTCAACGCCAAGCCGCTCACCCAAGCGCAGCTTCTCAATATCGAGATATTGTCTAGCTACCTGCCCTTCGGCACTAATGGGAACCATTTTACGCGCATCGGATAGCACTAAGCGAAACACATCCGCAAGATCCTCTAGTGCCTTTTCCGCCAGTTGGGGATCGGAACCAATCAAACTGGCGATACTGTTCATGCTGTTGAACAAAAAGTGTGGGCGAATTCGTGCCTGTAGGGCTTGGAGTCGATCCTCTCTCTGGGCTTCGCTTTCTACACGCCCCGCATTGAATACGATCATATAGCGCAGTGCGAAAATACTGATAATTGCGCTAATTACAATAACTCGGATCAACAGTGACACATGCCATTCCGGCCACGCCTGTAATGTCCAGGGAAGGTCGAAATAGAAGAAAACACACAGCTCGGTAACGACAAGACTCGTGCCCACAAGGATCATAAACGCAGTAATTGCGCCGGCCGCTACCGGTAATCGCCTTAGCGGCGCGGTGCACAACCGCAATACGATGACACAAGCAATCGCGATCAGCATCACCAGTGACGCCACTTGAAATAGGTCTTCGCCAGCGTCAGCCCGCCACGCCGAATTGCGGCTCAACGTAATAATGACGGATAACCCAAATGCCATCAGCAGGATTTGTAACGCCGTCGTGGCACTACTGAAATTGGGCAGGAAAGACTGGCGGGCACGGCGTTGGCTCATAAGTCTGCGGGCGCTGTCTTTCAGGTGCAAAATGGGGAACTCACAATAGTAACCCGCTATTGAAGTTGCAAGACGTACGGCCAACAAAAAAAACCCCCCGAGTTGTCGGGGGGCAGAGTCCTGATCCGGTTACTAGGTGGGGGTGTCTGAGGAAGGTGTCCCGAACCAGGTCCCCTCATCACGAATACGCGCTGAGGAAGTACTGTAAACTTTAGAGGACGCGCTCGCCCGCCGCAATTCAGGACCGATGGGCGGACAACCCAATCGGACAAACGGATTGGGCATAAAATCCCCGCAATCGCAACAATATAGCGGTTTTGACGCGGCGCATCAAACTCTTGGCCGCCGTGTTTCCGGAACCCCGTACGGCGACCCGGGAGTCCGACAATATGGGGTATACTCGTGCCCGTCGCAAGGGTGTGTGCGGGTCACCGTTCAATACAAATGAGCAAACCGAAACTTTGGGGCGGACGGTTTTCCGGCTCAACGGACGAAGTCGTTGAGGCGTTTACGGCATCAGTGGACGTAGACCGGCGCCTGTACCCCCACGATATCACGGCCTCAATTGCGCATGCGCGCATGCTGGGCCGGGTCGAAGTAATAACCACCGCCGAATCCGAGACCATCATCAAAGGTTTAGAGGACATCGAGTCCGAGATCTCGGCCGGGACTTTCATCTGGTCCGATGCACTCGAAGACGTACACATGAATATTGAAGCCGCACTCACCGAACGCATCGGCGAGGTCGGTAAGAAGCTGCATACGGCACGATCTCGCAATGATCAGGTTGCGACCGATATGCGCCTTTTCGTGCGTGATCGGATCGATCATCACATCCAGGGCTTGCGGAGCTTGCAATTGGTGTTGGTGAACATCGCAGAGCGCGAGGCCGACACGCTGATGCCCGGATTCACCCATATGCAGCCCGCACAACCGGTCACGTTCGGGCACCATCTGCTGGCGTGGACTGAAATGCTGGAGCGCGATTGCCAACGCTTTGTCGATTGTCGGCGGCGCGTAAATATCTCGCCGTTGGGAAGTGCGGCGCTGGCGGGAACCGGGTTTCCAATCGACCGAGCGGCGGTTGCTGCGGACCTCGATTTCGATGGCGTCAGCGAAAATTCGCTGGACGCGGTGTCGGACCGCGATTTTGTGATGGAGTTTATTTCGGTCGCAGCGGTGTTGATGATCCACCTGTCGCGTATCGCTGAAGAGTTGGTGCTATGGTCATCGACGCAGTTTGGCTTTATCGACCTCGGTGACGCATTCTGCACGGGTTCCAGCATCATGCCGCAGAAGAAGAACCCCGATGTCGCGGAGCTGATTCGCGGTAAGTGCGCCCGGGTTAGCGGAGCGTTAATGTCGGTGTTGATGCTCATGAAGTCACAGCCGCTCGCCTATAACCGCGATAACCAAGAGGATAAGGCCCCAGTTTTCGATGCGACCGACACGGCGTCGATCTGCGTGGATGTGTTGGGCCGGATGCTCGCGCAAATGACGCCCAATCGCGAAGTGATGCGTGACGCGGCGCTGAAAGGTTATACCACCGCGACCGATTTAGCGGACTATCTGGTAAGAAAACAGGTGGCGTTTCGCGACGCCCACGCAATCGTGGGTCGCGTGGTGCGCCATGCGCTCGAGCACGAAACACCGCTCACCGGTTTTGACCTGGCCACCTTTCAGCAGTTTTGCCCGAAGATCGACGAGGACGTGTTTGCCGTGCTCGACCCGCAAGGCTCGGTGGACAGCCGCAGCCATATCGGCGGCACCGCCCCGGTACGGGTTCGCGAAGCAGTCGAGCGGGCCCGCGCCCGGTTTAAGCACTAAACGGACTCCGATTTAGAAAGACTAAGGTGTTTGCAGGAACACAATTCGTCCGTTGCGCCTAATACGGGCTGCTGGCGCGACAAGCCGGTTACTCAGGCTGTTGCCTATGTGTTATTGTCCGACTCGATGCCGACATTCGGCTCTTTCCGTACCTCAGTTGGGGCCCGAAACTCAGGGCCTAGGAGCGATTTCATGCAATGTTGGACTTTCGCAATACGCCACTTTGCGGGCTGGCTGATCGTGGCAAGCATCCTGCTCGTGGGCTGCGGCCAAAAAGGTCCTCTGTACCTTCCTGCGGATACAGAGCAGGAACAAACCGAAGAAGAATCCACATCCACCGAGTAGCGCCGGCACGCTCACCGCGGTGGTCCCGTTGAAGTCCACGCGGTTGGTCCGACAGTCGACACCCTGGTACTCCAACAAACAAGGATTGATGGGGTACCGGTTTGGACCATTTTAATTATCGTCATCAGCGGCTCTACGCCGAAGACGTCGCCCTCGAAACCATTGCGAACACAGTAGGGACGCCGTGCTACGTGTATTCACGCGCCACCCTGGAACGACACTGGCGAGTGGTGGACGACGCATTCGGTGATTACCCGCACCGGATCTGTTACTCCGTTAAAGCCAATTCCAATCTCGCTGTATTACGCACGCTGGCGAAGCTCGGCTCCGGTTTCGATATCGTCTCGGGGGGTGAACTGGAGCGCGTGTTACGAGCCGGTGGCGATCCACAGCAAACGGTATTTTCTGGGGTGGGCAAGACCGAGTCGGAAATTCGGTTTGCGCTGGAATCCGGCGTATCCTGCATTAATATTGAATCCAAAGGCGAACTCGACCGCATCGGTCGCTGCGCGGCAGAGCTCGGAATCACCGCGCGTATCGCGGTTCGGGTAAATCCCGATGTGGACCCGGTCACCCACCCCTATATTGCCACCGGGCTGCAGGAAACCAAGTTCGGCGTGCCCATCGCGGGCGCCGTCGAGTTGTACCAACGCGCCTCACAGCACCCGCAAATTGAAATTAGCGGCGTGGCCTGCCATATCGGCTCGCAACTGACGGACGTGGGCCCGTACACCGAGGCCGTAGATCGCGTCCTCGCGCTTGTCGATCAACTACAGGATGCCGGAATCCTACTGCAGCATGTCGACTTAGGCGGTGGGCTCGGCATTCGCTATCGCGACGAGCAGCCGCCATCACCGGCAGCGTACGTCGAAGCACTGCTCGCGCGCTTCAAACAACGGGACACACACATACCGATTTCGATCGAGCCCGGCCGCGTCATTGTCGGTAATGCTGGCATTTTATTGACCCGGGTGGAATACCTTAAACACGGGAAACCGAAGAACTTTGCGATCGTGGACGCAGCCATGAATGATCTCCTACGCCCGGCGCTATACCAGGCCTGGCAGGAGATCGTGGCGGTCGAGATCGAGCCGGACGCGCCCACACGGACCTACGATGTTGTCGGTCCCGTGTGCGAAACCGCGGACTCACTCGGCTCGAATCGCGAACTCGCGATTCGAGCCGGTGCCCTGCTTGCGATCCGGTCCGCCGGCGCCTACGGCGCCGTAATGAGTTCCAACTACAACACGCGGCCGCGGGCACCCGAAGTGTTGGTAAACGGCGCGCGATATAGCGTAGTACGGCGTCGCGAGACCATCGATGACGTGTTGCGCAACGAAACTCTGGAAGGTGTTTGAGCAATTTACGCCGTCGACGTACCGTCCGGCCGCTGTCGACAATAAGTCTCCTTGATTCGCCACAGCGCGAGAATTCCAGCGGCGGCGGCAACCGGTAGCACCAGCATTGCCAAACGATAGTTCTCTGCGCTATACACACGTGCTCCGTCGAGCAAACGCCCGTTCCACTGTGTATCGAGCAGTATCCCGATAATGGGTTGAAACAACGCACCACTACCGACCACTGCCATGTTAATAATGCCGATAGCGCGCCCGGCCGTGACGGATTGGCTGTGCTCACGGCCCACCGCGAAAGCGAGTAACAGACTCGACGAACCAACCCCCAGGAAGAACACCGCGGCCGATAATACGGCGAGTGGCATACGCGGCACATAGACAACGATCATTAGCATTGTGGCGCACAAAACGCTCCCCGCCAGCATCACCGGTTTACGACGCTGCATTCGATCCGAGCACCAACCCAAGAATAGCGCGCCAACGGCAGAGCCTACAAACACCAGCGAAATACTGCTGGCCGCGATGGTCCGCTCGACTCCGTAGGTCGTCATAATAAACGGTACGCCCCATAACCCCGCGAACGCCAACAACGGACCGGTCATGGCGAGTCCGAACAATGCGGCCCACCAGACTTGTGGATTTCGAAGCACACCGCGAATGTTCGTGGCCGGCCTAACCGCATTCACCACCGGTCGCCTACGATCCCTGGTAACAAGGGCGACACATACGGCCAAGACCACCCCGACGAGCGCTAATGACGCCATAGTGGCACGCCACCCCGACGCCGCAACCACGGCCGCCAACGGTGCCTGCGCCAATACCCCACCCGCCATGCCCGCCACCTGTCCGATGCCACCGAGCATTGCAAACCGCGTCGGAAAGCGCTGACCCACAATTGCTAA
>JAOTWM010000384.1 GCA_029862885.1 Gammaproteobacteria bacterium | reverse complement strand
CTGACTCGAAGCTGAAGCAGTAAACATCGTATGTTGTCGGCGAAATATTCGTAGTCAGCGGGTGCATGTTCCGCTGTCACTGACAGCTACCTGCCAGCTGCGACCAGTATCACGGAGAGCAGGACGGAATATCTATACTTCGGCGTAACCGGTCGCTGGAGTCCGTCTGGAGCGACAGGCCTAATGCGACCCAAAGCGGTCTATCGTGCTCGACTCAATCGGACACTGCACGTACGGTCGATCCCTAGAACTAATATTCCGCCGTAACGTCGAAACCTTCGCTTCGCAGCATTTGCAATACGCCACCGTCTCCGGGCAGGTGCAGTGCACCGATAGCGACAAACGCACCGCCGAGTTCGAGCGTGCTTACCAATCGTTCGACCATGGTCACGTTACGTTTGTCTACGATACGTTCCATCATTTCATCGGCGATGTCCGATTGGCCGGTTTGATATTCGCGGCTTATCGACTGTAATTCGGAAAGGTCACGATTCAGGTAAGCGCCGAGCAGGTGTTCGACCATTTGCGGCAGTTCCGCGTGTTGGTCGACGGCCTCACCGAGCATCGTAATCTGGTTGGATTCGGGCATGTTCTTGAATATGCCGAGTTGCTCGTCCATGGTCTCCAGCGGTTGTATCGATTTACCCAAGCGCTTCGCATCCAGAAACAACTTACGATCGAGAAACATGCCGCTCGGGGATTTCGGCGCACTGAGCATGATCAGGGCGGCCCAGGGTTTCAGCAAATTGGTCGCCTGCCGGGGCACGCCGATACTGGCAAGCCGCGCCACAACTTTCTCAAATAACTCAGGACCGACGATACCTTCGAGTGTGCGCCCATCTTTTAGTATCAAATCGAAGCCGATAGCGAGAATATTGGCTTCCTCCAGAGACGCCTCGGGAACAAACACGGGGCTGGTTTGGAACGCATCCAGCACCGTTTTTGGCAAGTCCAAGACGCGCGGGTCGTCAACATGGATGGTTCCGAAGACATAACTGTGTGGGCCGCCATCGCGCTGCACCCGCCACAATAATCCGACTTCGGGCGTCGTTATCGCGACCGGTACGGGCGTGGCGATCGTGGTGGTTGCCGCTTGGCTTGGGGCAGGTACGCTCGCGGCTGGCGTGGCCGATTGCGACTCGCTGCCACGGCGCAGCCGGTAGCGGCCGTCGATGAGAGTGTGGCCGCTGCGCCGTTGTTCGGCGCGGCGTTGCGCTTCGCGGCTGTTCAGTAACACGCCGGAATTGGATTCGCCGCGGTCGCTGCGGATGATCGGCGTTTGTTGGCCGGGTGGCGGATAGGTCAGATCAGCGCTGCTCGATTCGGCCTGCGCCGCGGCGCCGGGAAATCCCAGCCAATGAAATAAAACCACCAAGCCTGCCGCTCGCATTACTGTGTAAATTTGCATCGTCACCCCGCGTTAACGTGAAATATAATTGTAGATCAGTACGAACCCAAGCGTCGCGATCACTAACCAGACCACGCGGCCGGTCGGCCAGGCATCGGCCAGTAGACCGCCCGGGCCATGACTGCGAAACGCCACGCTGCGCAACGCCTGCAGCCCGCGATTTGCGGTTACGCGCCACTGTGCGTCGGCCGAGTCGAATACGGCCGCGAGCGCGCACATCGCGCGACGCCCGCCGCGCCGGTACAACCACTCGGCATCGATATTAATGGACGGCAATTCGGGTGGATAGATACCCGACAACTTAAGCCAAGTAAATGCGAGCGCGGAGAAAAATAACAATTGCATTTGCGCGATAACATGCGTCGCGTGATACGGCACATAGTCGAGCGAATATGGCAACAGCCGATACAATGCCGATGGATACACGCCGATCAGAATACAAAGGGTGGCGCCCAAACTCATTGCCAATAACATATTGCCGGGTGCCTCTCGTACCCGGAACCCCGCATCGTGGGCAAAAAACGCGAAGTAGGGGATCTTGATGCCGGCGTGATGGAATACGCCGGCCGACGCGAACAGCAACATGAGCCACAACCACGGATGGCCTTGCTCCAGCATAGCCACCATAACCATGGATTTACTCACGAAGCCGCTAAACAATGGAAACGCGGAAATCGACGCCGCGCCGACGATGCAGAGACCGGCGGTTTTCGGCATCGATTTGTACAATCCACCCAATTCCGAGCCGTTGATCGTGCCGGTGCGCAACAACACCGCGCCCATGCTCATCATCAACACGCCTTTGAAGATTACATCGTTAAAAGCGTGAGCGACCGCACCGTTGAGAGCCAGATCGGTGCCGATGCCAATGCCGCAAACCATGAAACCGACCTGGTTGATCATGCTGTAGGCCAGCACCCGGCGCAGATCGTTTTCGATCACGGCGTAGAAGATCGGGAAGCAGGTCATGACCGCGCCGACGTAGATCAGCAACTCGGTGCCGGGAAAGCCGCGCGCGAGTGCATACACAGCCACCTTGGTGGTAAACGCGCTGAGAAATACCGTGCCGGTAGGCGTGGCCTCGGGGTAGGCGTCGGTGAGCCAGTTATGCAGAAACGGAAAAGCGCATTTGATGCCGAACGCGAGCAGGATCAGCCACGACCCGGCGTGCTGTAGATCGAAGCGCTCGAACGCAAGGCTGCCGGTTGCGTAATAATTCAGCGCGGCGCCGGCCATGAGGATAACGCCCGATAACACCTGGATAATCAGATAACGGAAACCCGCGCGATAGGCCCGTTCGGTGCGTCGTGCCCAGATCAGGAAAACGGACGTGACCGCGAGCAGCTCCCAGAATATAAACAGAGTGATAAGGTCGCCCGCAAAAACCGCGCCCAGCGCGCTGCCCGCGTACAACAACGCCGCGACATGCTGGATGGTATCGCGTAGGTGCAACGCATAGATTACGCCGATCAGTGCGGCTATGTGAAACAGATACCCAAACAGCAGGCTGAGTTTGTCGATGCGGTGGACGATCAGCGTGTAGTCCAAAATCTCGACCTGCACCGCGATACCGTGCGTCGCGTTCAACAACATGATCGCGCCCACCACGGGGGTGCCGATCAGAATCCCTTTACGCACGGCGCCGCGGGTCAGCGCCGCCAACAGCGCGCCAATAAAGAACACGATAAACGGCGGCAGGCTAGTCAGCATCGTAATAATCGTCGCGGCGCATCAGGTGTTTGCGCATGAATTTGGCGACCAGCACGAGCACGATACAGGCCGTAAAGCCATAGAGGCCGTAAAAGCCCCACAGCGGTTCCCAGGGATGGCTGATATGACGGTGGTAGAAAAAATCCACGGCCAACAACGCCGCGCAGATTGCGTACAGCGCATACAGAACCCGTTTGGTATTGCTGGGGTTGTCGAACAAGTGTTTTTGGCGATCAGGCGGTGTCACGATGTCGTTCCATGGGCTGCATTGTCAAAACGATACGACGAGTTTTGTCATTAATTCAAAGAACGTTTGTGGGTAGAAGAACAGAACTATGCACCCCAGCGCACTCACGCTCAGTGCCATCAGCATGGGTAGCGGGGCTTCATGCATGCCCTCTGGGGCCGACGGCGATGCGGACGAAAAAAACGCGCGGATCGGAATCGGCAGTAAATACGCCACGTTGAGTACTGAACTGACTAATAATACCCCAAGTAATATCCACTGATCGGCATGCAGAGTCCCCACCGCGAGATACCATTTGCTCCACAGGCCACCGGTCGGCGGCAGGCCAATAATACTGATGCTGCCCAGTAAGAACGCCGCCATCGTAATGGGCATGGCTCGGCCCAAACCGCGCATCTCGCTGACTTCGGTTTTGTGGGCCGAGACCATGATCGCACCGGCACAGAAAAACAACGTGATCTTGCCGAACGCATGGGTTGCAATGTGCATCCCGCCACCGATGATACCCCAGCGATTCGCGAGCATCGCGCCCAATACGATATACGACAACTGACTGATCGTCGAATACGCGAGCCGCGCTTTCAGATTGTCTTGGCGCAGCGCCACCAATGACGCGATCAGGATCGTCGCGGCGGCCGCATAGGCGAGCCAGTCGGCCGTCGCAATAGTGGCGAGGCGTTCCGTGCCAAACAGATATATGGCGATCTTTAACACCGTGAACACGCCGGCCTTGACGACGGCAACGGCGTGCAATAACGCGCTGACCGGAGTCGGCGCCACCATGGCGGCGGGCAGCCAGCGATGCAACGGCATCAGCGCGGCTTTACCGACTCCGAACACAAACAGCAGCAGCAAAATGCCGGCCGTGGTGTCGTCCACATCGTGCATGATGCCGCGTTCGGTAAATGTCAGGCTGCCGGTGAGTTGCCAGGTCCAAACGATGGCGAGCAACTGCAAACCAATCGATGTGCTAAGCAAGATGCCGAGGTAGACGCGCCCGGCGCGCTTCGCCTCGGCGCTGCCGCGATGGGTGACGAGCGGAAACGTCGCTAACGTCAGCGCTTCGTAGAAAATAAACAGCGTGACCATGTTTGCCGCAAACGCGATACCGATCGCGCATGACAACGCGATGGCAAAAAACGCGTAAAACCGGGTTTGGTTGGGTTCGCCGTGGCCGCGCATATAGCCGATCGAATAGATCGACGTGACCACCCATAGGAAGCTCGCCACCAACGCGAATAACAGGCCGAGCGGTTCGACCGCAAACGCGATCGGTACATCCGGAAGCAGATACCACCATACCGTTGCTATCTGGTTGCCACTCTGAAACGCAGACGCGATATAAACGATCAACAGCAACAGCGTCGTCGCGGTCGTCAAGGTCGCGGTTTCTCGCCAATTCGGGGCGCGGCGTAAGCATACGATCGCCACTGTACCGATCAACGGCACAACGATGGCCAGCGTTAGCGCGACACTCGGACTCATCCGGGCGTGCCTAGCAGGGCCACGGCGATCCGACTCGCAATGCTTGCGGTCCAGGTCGCGTCGACGCCGAAATAGACGTTGAGCGCCACCAACGCCCAGGTCGGTAGCAGCAGTCCGAGCGGGGCTTCCACCGCATCCTGGGCGGCATTCGACAGCGGTTTAAAATACGCGGCTTCGACGATGCGCCAGATGTAAACCACGGCAATCAATGAGCTGATTAAAATAACGGCCGCCAGCCACCACCAGCCTTGTTGCGCGGCGGCCACTAGTAGATACCATTTGCTGATA
>JAOTWM010000383.1 GCA_029862885.1 Gammaproteobacteria bacterium | reverse complement strand
CGAGCCGCGATCGTGGCGCTGTGGTGCCGCGGTCAATACGGCCACCGAGAAGACCCTAGCTATCCCCGTGTTCTCGCTGCTCATTCGTAATGCCAACATCGCACGCGCCGACGGTTCCACCGTCCCCGGCGATGTCGCCTGTGGCGACGGCTTGATTCAACGAATCGACGCCAGTATCGATGCCGATGCGACCGACAGCATTGATGCCAACGGTATGTTGCTGCTACCGGGCGCCATCGACCCGCAAGTGCATTTCCGCGACCCCGGCGCGCCCCATAAAGAGGACCTCGGCAGCGGCTCGCGGGCCGCCGTCAAAGGCGGAGTCACGAGTTTTTTGGAAATGCCGAACACCGATCCGCCCACCGTATCACAGGCCGCCTTGGACGCGAAGCTGCGCCGCGCAGCTCAGGTTTGCGTGGCTAATTACGGGTTTTTTATCGGTGCGACACCCGACAACCTCGACGCGATAAATTCCGCTGCCCCGGCCTGTGGCATAAAGGTATTTATGGGCGCCAGCACCGGTTCGTTGTTGGTGGACAAGGCCGACGACCTGGAGCGAATTTTCGCAAACGGCCATCGGTTAATCGCCGTACACGCCGAAGACGAGGCCCGGATAAATGCGCGCCGTGCGAAATATGCCGATACGGCCACGCAGGTACAAATGCACTCGATAATACGGGACCGGGAATGCGCGCTGATTGCCACCGGGCAAGCGCTGGAGCTAGCGGAACGTTACCAACGCCGCCTGCACATCCTGCATCTCTCGACGGCTGACGAAGTGGCACTGCTAAGACTGCGCAAACCGGACTGGGTCAGCGCCGAAGCGATTCCCAATCACCTGCTATTGAACGAATCGGACTACGAGCGGCTCGGGTCACGGGTACAGATGAATCCACCCATCCGTACTGCGGATGACAACGCAAGCCTATGGCAGGGGTTACATGATGGGATTCTCGATTGCGTCGCGACCGATCACGCTCCCCATACACTGCAGGAAAAAGAAGCGCCGTATCCGCAATCGCCGGCCGGCATGCCCGGCGTGGAAACGTCTCTGCCACTGCTGCTGACGGAGATGGCATCCGGCCGTTGTAGCTTAGCCGAGGTGCAGCGCTGGATGTGTTCAGGTCCAGCGCGGATTTATCGGATTCCGAACAAAGGTGTGTTGGAAACGGGATGGGATGCCGATCTTAGCCTGGTCGATATGGACAACTACCGCACCGTGCGGGACCGCGACATGTTCACTCGGGCGGGCTGGACTCCGTTTGCGGGGCGCCGGCTAACGGGATGGCCGCAGCATACCGTGGTCGGCGGTCACGTCGTTTATAGCAAAGGCCGAATCATACCGGGTGTAACGGGCCGCGCACTTACGTTTGAATAAGCGTGGCGTAACCGCCGCATTCGTCCCCGCGTGGTGGTGCCGTGGGCCGCATTGCCAAACCCTGTGGCCGTATTTGTTTCGCTACGCGCCGCGGCCACAGTACCGCCGTGAGCGTGTCGAACTTGGCGATCGCGATTTTATAGATATCGATTGGCACGGGCCACGCGGTCACGACCTTATTCTGGTGTTCCACGGGCTTGAGGGCAGTTCGCAATCACCTTATGTGCGCGGATTATGCCGCACGGCGGCTACCCATGGTGTCGAGTGTGCCGTCATCCACTTTCGCGGCTGCAGTGGTGAGCCCAATCGACTGGCCCGTAGTTATCATGCCGGTGACACAGGTGACCTTGAGTCTGTGCTGGATCGACTCGAACAACGCAACCCGCGTCGCAAAATATCCGCGGTTGGCTACTCGCTCGGTGGCAACGTACTATTAAAGTGGCTCGGAGAGACCGGTTCGCGTCGCCTCGCACGTGCCGTGGCGGTATCGGTCCCGTATAGTCTAGCGGACAGTGCGCGGCGCCTGGAGCACGGCGCGTCGCGACTCTACCAATACCAATTAGTCAGGCGGATGCGGCGCTCGGTAAGACGTAAATTTGCCCGCATTCCGTCGCCAATCGATCTGACCGGGCTTGATCGGGCGCGGACCTTTTGGGATTTTGACGAATTGGTCACGGCACCGCTACACGGCTTTGCGAGCTGCGCGGACTACTACGAGCGTTCGAGTTGCGGGCAGTTCCTCAATGGAATCCGGACGCCAACATTGCTAATTCACGCGCGCGACGATCCGTTTATGACCACGCATAGTACTCCCGACGTGTCCGTGCTTCCAGCGAACATCACATTGGAGGTCAGCAATAGCGGTGGCCACACCGGATTCGTCGCCGGCCGCACACCGTGGCAGCCCCAGTATTGGCTGGAGTTACGGATTATCGAGTACTTGACCGCATGAACTCCGGATATGCCGCCTCAGGGCGTAGTATAGAGCGACTAGCCCGGATAATTCATGAAGGGTTCGGGATATAAGCAGTAATTGGCGGCTTTCGGCTTCGCCTGTAGCCGCCCTACGCAGCCTCTTCGATGGCTTTCATGCTGAGGCGAATGCGGCCTTGCTTATCCACCTCCAGCACTTTGACCTTCACCACTTCGCCTTCGCTGAGCTTGTCGCTGACGTTCTCGACTCGCTCGTTGGAAATTTGCGAAATATGCACGAGCCCGTCGCGGCCCGGTAAGATGTTGACGAACGCGCCGAAGTCCATGAGTTTTACAACCTTACCCTCGTAGATCGTCCCGACTTCGACATCCGCCGTAATTTGCTCGATGCGGCGACAGGCCTCTTTACCGCCCGCGCTGTCGACCGAGGCGATCTTAATGGTGCCGTCGTCATCGATGTCGATCGTCGCACCGGTCGCCTCTGAAATCGCGCGGATCGTCGATCCGCCTTTACCGATCACATCGCGAATCTTCTCGGGGCTGATCTTGATGGTAATAATACGCGGCGCGTATTCAGACATTTCGGTCCGCGGCGCGTCGATCGCCTTTGCCATCTCGCCGAGAATATGTAACCGCGCGGTACGTGCTTGTTCTAACGCCTGTTCCATAATTTCCTTGGTAATGCCGTCGATCTTGATGTCCATTTGTAGCGCAGTCACACCGTCCGGCGTTCCCGCCACTTTGAAATCCATATCGCCAAGGTGGTCTTCATCGCCAAGGATATCGGTCAGGATCGCAAACTCGTCTTGTTCTTTGATGAGCCCCATCGCGATCCCAGCCACCGGCGCCGAGATGGACACACCGGCATCCATCAGCGAAAGACTCGCGCCGCACACGGTGGCCATCGAACTGGATCCATTGGATTCGGTAATTTCGGAAACGATACGAATCACGTACGGAAACTCGTCCATATCAGGCAATACCGCTGCGACAGCACGTTTCGCCAGACGGCCGTGACCTATCTCACGGCGTTTCGGCGATCCGACCCGTCCGGTTTCTCCAACGCTGTATGGCGGGAAGTTGTAATGCAGTAAAAATGGGTCGCGATACTCGCCTTCCAGGGCATCGATTATCTGCGAGTCGCGTTCAGTGCCAAGTGTGGTGATGACCAGCGCCTGGGTTTCACCGCGAGTGAAATTGGCGGAACCGTGGGTTCTAGGAAAGATCCCGGTTTCAATCGTGATGGGGCGGACGGTCTGCGTATCACGTCCATCGATGCGGGGCTCGCCGTTGATTATCTGTTTACGGACGACCTGCTTCTCAACGCTCTTGATGGCCGACTTAATTTGTTCGACGACACCGGCATCCGAATCCTCTTCGGCCAGCGCTGCAAGCACCCGCTCACGGACTTCAGCGAGTCGATCCTGGCGCTGCATTTTGTCGGCAATGCGGTAAGCATCGATGACGTCATTGCCGATGATGTCTTTGACCCGATCGGATAGCTCCGTGTTTTGCTCTGGTGCAGTCCAGTCCCACGGTTCGCGGCCGACCTCCCGAGCCATTTCGCGAATCGAATTGATCGCCACCTGCATTTGTTCGTGGCCGAACAACACCGCGCCAAGCATCTGTGCTTCACTCAGCTGTTGCGCTTCGGATTCCACCATCAATACCGCAGACTCGGTACCCGCCACCACGAGATCCAACTTCGACTGATCCACGAGTTCGGTGGCGGATGGGTTTAGCACGTACTCGTCATCGATAAAGCCGACCCGCGTTGCGCCGAGTGGCCCGTTAAATGGAATTCCGGATATTGCCAACGCGGCCGAGGTGCCTAACATCGCGAGTATGTCCGGATTGATTTCCGGATCCACCGATACGACCGTAGCAACTACTTGAACTTCGTTGAAAAAACCCTTTGGAAACAAGGGCCTGATCGGACGATCGGTCAACCGGCAAGTGAGGATGGCTTTTTCCGAAGGCCGACCCTCACGCTTAAAAAAACCGCCGGGGATACGCCCGGCCGCATAGGTGCGTTCTTCATAGTCGACGGTAAGCGGCAAAAAATCCGTGCGCCGCGCGTCTTTATTTCCCACTACGGTTACCAGCACCGTGGTGTCGCCCATACTGGCCAACACCGCACCCGACGCCTGCCGTGCTATTCGGCCGGTCTCCAACTTAACTTCATGTCGACCGTATTGAAAGGTCTTTACGGCATGCTTCACAAATTATTCCTCGTGGCGGCCCGTTGTCCGCGAATATGTGCCCGCCCAGTTGCGTCTACTCATTGAATCGACCCAGATGAGTCAATTATTTGCGCAATCCGAGCCGGCTAATTAAGGTCCGATATCGTTCGACATCGGCGTTTTTCAGGTAATCGAGGAGCTTGCGGCGACGATTAACCAATCGCAATAAGCCCTGTCGGGAATGATGATCGTGGGAGTGGGCCTTGAAGTGGGACGATAAGTCCTGAATACGGGCCGTCATCAACGCTACCTGCACTTCCGGCGATCCGGTATCGCTGTTCGCGACACGGTAGTCGGTAACAATCTTCGCTTTATCCTCGGCATTTAACGCCATATCAATCCTCACCCACAATTCATAATAATCGTAAAAAGACAGCCTCCCTCAACCACTGCATTAGCGGCCGCTCTGAAGCCCGCGTATTCTAACCATCTACCCCACTAGCCACAACCGGCGGAACGGCCGTGAAACAATCGTTTTGGCGCAACCCGGCCGTCCTCCAACACCGTGCCTACCCCGAGAAATCCGGCGCCCTGGGAGTACAACCGAACCCAACCCGATCCGGGCAGGTCGGCGGCGCGCACGGCCTGCCCACGACACAA
>JAOTWM010000381.1 GCA_029862885.1 Gammaproteobacteria bacterium | reverse complement strand
ATCGGTAATACCGCGCCGCACATAGTCGCTGGTTGACGGTCCAATTGGTCCGGCAACCAGCGACTATGTGCGGCGCGGTATTACCGATGCGCAGGAATCGAATGCTGAGATAGTCATTTTGCAAATGGATACTCCCGGCGGTTTGGATACCGCAATGCGCGACATTATTCAAAGCATTATTGCATCGCCCGTTCCGGTGATTACTTATGTCGCACCCAGCGGCGCGCGGGCCGCCAGCGCTGGCACTTACATTTTGTACGCGAGCCATATTGCGGCCATGGCACCGGCCACTACTTTGGGTGCTGCGACACCGGTACGTATTGGAGGCGGTATGCCGGAGCGGCCGAAGTCACCATTTCCGACAAGAACCCCCGACAAACAAGAAGGTAAGGAAGGCGGCGACCAAGAGCAGGATACGGAATCGAGCGACAGTGCCCCGTCTGGGGATGCGATGGAGAAAAAAATAATTAACGATGCAGCCGCCTATATTCGTGGTTTAGCGCAGATGCGTGGGCGTAATGCCGAATGGGCGGAACAAGCAGTACGCCAGGCGGCAAGCCTGTCATCGGAAGAAGCGCTCGAGTTAAACGTTGTCGACTTGGTAGCTAACGACACGCAGGATCTGTTAGCACAAATCGACGGTCAGACGTTGAATATTCTCGGGCAGGACAGAACATTGCGAACGGCTCACCTGACCCGCATTGTGGTTGAACCGGATTGGCGCAATCGCTTGCTGTCCGTAATCACTGACCCAAACATTTTACCGATACTCATGACATTGGGCGTGTTTGGATTGATTTATGAGATGCTCAATCCTGGTTTCGTTCTACCTGGCGTGCTGGGGGCGATATGTTTACTACTGGCTTTGTATGCTTCTCAGGTATTACCGGTTAACTATGCCGGAATGGCGCTCATAATTGTCGGTCTTGCGTTTATGTTAGGTGAAGCCTTCATGCCGAGTTTCGGCGTACTCGGTATCGGTGGTGCCGTCGCCTTTGTAATCGGCTCTATTATTCTTATTGATACGGACTTGGAGGGTTACGGCGTCTCGATTCCATTTGTGATTGCGCTGGGCATTACCAACGCACTCCTGCTTGCGGGAATTGTGGCTTTGGCCATGCGCGCCCGGAACAAACCCGTAGTAACCGGCAATGAAGAAATGATTGGCAGCATTGGGGAAGTGTTGGGCGGTGGTGACAGCACAAGCCGGATCAGAATACACAGCGAAGATTGGCAGGTACGTTCCGCCACGCCGCTGGAATCGGGTCAGATAGTTCGAGTTAAGGATATCGATGGATTGACCTTGATAGTCGAACCCATCAATGAGACAGGAGGATCAGAGCCATGATTTATTGGGGAACATCTATATTACTTCTAATCGGCTTTATTTTCACCTGGTTCCGTGTTCTGCGCGAATATGAGCGCGGCGTCATTTTTATGTTGGGGCGGTTTTGGAAGGTCAAGGGGCCCGGTCTCATAATCGTGATCCCCGTGGTCCAGCAGATGGTTAGAGTGGATTTGCGCACCGTAGTTATGGATGTCCCCACTCAAGATGTTATCTCCCGCGACAACGTGTCCGTCAAAGTCAACGCCGTGGTGTATTTCCGCGTGGTCGATCCACAGAAAGCCATTATTCAGGTGGAAAAATTTCTTGAGGCAACCAGTCAGTTGGCCCAGACGACGCTGCGCTCGGTGTTAGGCCAGCATGAATTGGACGAGATATTGGCGGAGCGTGAAAAATTGAATCGGCATATACAGCAGATTCTCGACCAACAAACCGATGCGTGGGGCATCAAAGTCTCCAACGTCGAAATCAAGCACGTAGATCTTGAACAAAGCATGATCCGGGCGATCGCAAAACAGGCCGAGGCGGAGCGTGAGCGGCGCGCGAAGGTCATTCATGCTGAGGGTGAGCTTCAGGCCTCGCACAAACTGCTTGAAGCATCGCAAGTTTTGTCGAAGCAATCTCAGGCGTTGCAACTGCGTTATTTACAGACCTTGACCGAAATCGCCGGCGAGAAAAGTTCGACTATCGTGTTTCCGTTACCGATTGACGTTTTGGAGCCGTTAAAGAACGCGCTGAATAAGGCCTCGGGTGTCTAGCATTCAATGCGGGCGAGAATTGTGCTGACGACGTTCTACCTGACGGTCAGGCAGGGGCATTTTGCCAGTTGGGTAACTTTATTGGTGACGCTTCCCATTAGCATGCCCTTGATTTCGCCAAGACCACGCGTCCCCATTACGATGAGATCGGCATTCTTATTGTTGGCATGTTGTACGATTTTGCTTGCGGCATCGCCTATCGCGATTTGCGTCACAATGTTTTTCGCGCCGTTCTCCGCTGCGATTCGTCTGCTATCTTCAACAATCTTATCGCCAAGAAATTCATAAAAACGGCTCTCAGTGATGTGTGACTCCATATTATTGAGTGTGGCCGCGAGCGTGCTGGGAACATTACTGACTTCCATTGTCTGGGGTTTTATAGGGTCCATCAGGTGTTCGACCTCAGCCATGCGGCGGAATCCCTCCGGAACTTTACCGTGCATCAAGACATGAAGGATGATCAGTTGAGCATCGTATTTGGACGCCAGGTTTGCGGCGACCGACATGGCCTTGTAGGCATGGTCGGAGCCGTCATTGGCAACGAGTATGTTGTTAAACATGCTGAACCTCCGTCAATTAATCGACATCTTATTTCAGTAACCGTTTTGCGAGCTGATCTGTATCAATCAAGCCAAGTTGAACTGGTTGGTATTACCCAGCGCTATCGGCAGCAAGTTTGAGGAAATCGCTTTTGGTAACAATGCCGATTAGTTTGCGGTCGTCTAGGACCGGCAAACAACCGATCTTGTGTTCAAGTATTGCCGAAGCGGCCTCGTGAATGGGAGTTTCGGGCGTAGTGGTGTGTAGCTCGTTAGACATGGCTTCTTTCACACGATAGTTATCGAACAGCTTGTCAACCATGTGTGATCCATAACCCATCGCTTTGAGCAGAGCGCCTCTGTACAAGCTCCTTTGACTGACAATGGCACAGACTTTTCCGTCTTCGTCGATAACGGGGACGTGTCGAATCTCCTTGCTTCGCATCAACTCATCGGCGACGGACAATTTATCGTTTCTCCCGAGCGTGTGAACATCGGTCTGCATAATATCTCGGACTTTGAGTTTCGATCGTTCGCTCATGGCTCTATCTCGAATTGTTCGCAGAGCTAACTATCATCGACGTTGGCATTATTGATCTGGTTTCTCCAACAATGTGCGAATCCGATTTTCTTTTGCGGAAACCAAATCCTTATTGACATAGTCCGTAACATATTGTGTTAACTGGCTATTTAGATTGGATCGAATCAAACCCAAGAACCCGGGCGACGCTGTAATGATGAGGCGATCGAACTTATTCTGTTTGCGCGCGCCATCCAAATACCCATCCAGCTGTTTGGCAAAGTTAATCTGTTCTTGCTGTTTGGGGCCGACGTTGACTTCCATCGCATGACGCCCTCGTCCGACGCTATCGAATGCCCGGCCGGGCATATCCTGCGTGAGTTCTTGCTCGTGGGCCCTGCTCTCGGGATGGGACAGCGTTGTAATTTCCAACAATGGTGCTGTCAGGGATTTGGCCTCAAGAATGCGTACGATACTGCTGTTTCCAACCACGATCCAGGTTGTTGGAAATATCTTCACTGTTCGTATGACTTGACTGATCTATTGAGCACTGCTGCCAGTCGAACATTGAACGGTCAGCGAAAAATTGATTTGGATCAAACTTAACGAAAAGTGAGACTTTCCCCGGTAGCTTAGACGTTCCGAAGCCTCATTGTTAACAAGCGCCTAAGTTTGACCCATCCGTTTTCATACATTTCAGCGACTTAGCTCGCCGATCGGCGCCGGGACCCGGCGCCGATTAACAGTGTGGTGAGGGCGCGGATCTGGTACCGAGGAGAGGACTTGAACCTCCACGGGGTTACCCCCACTAGCACCTGAAGCTAGCGCGTCTACCAATTCCGCCACCTCGGCATGGGGCTGATCGGTTATTCGGAAGGGCGGCAACTCTACCGACCGCATAATTGCCTGTCAATCGAACCGCCTTAACTGTACGACGGTTGCCGATACGGGCTATGCTGGCGTGTGCCGAAAATCATCTATACCTTCAATCCGGACCGTTCAAAATAATGGCAGTAGCCAAATCGAAATCAAAAACCAGAGCCAAGCGAGGCCCCAAGGGCGACCGCGTGCCGCGCCGTGGGGCGATACTGAAGTGCCTGGCGGAGCAGGGCGAGCCGACGTCATTGGCGCGTTTAGGCAAGGCGCTTGGAGTCGCCAAGGGCGATAAGCAGGTGCTGGAAGATCGCCTGGGGCGTATGCAGAATGCCGGTCAGGTGCTGGTGGATAGGCGCGGGCGCTATGCGTTGCCGGCGAAAATGGATCTGTTGGTGGGGCGGATTATCGGCCACCCGGACGGTTATGGATTTCTGTCGGTGGATACTGAATCCGACGATCTATACCTGGCACCGCGGCAGATGCGCAAGGTAATGCACGGTGATCGGGTCATGGCGAGGGTGGCGCGAATCGATCGCCGCGGCCGGCGCGAAGCCGAGATCGTCGAAGTTACGGAATGGCACAACAAGACGCTGGTGGGTCGGTTGGTGCAGGAAGCGGGGGCGAGCTTCGTGACGCCGCAAGACCGGCGCATCAGTCACGATGTGTTGGTCGCAGCGAATGCGAGGGGAGGGGCCAAGCCCGGTGACATCGTGGTCGTGGAAATCACCCAGCAACCGATCGGCCATCGTCATCCCGCTGGCCGAGTTACGGAAGTGCTTGGCGCACACCTCGCGCCCGGTATGGAAGTCGACATCGCGATTCGCAAATACGATTTGCCGCATCGATGGCCAGCCGGCGCGCAGCGCGACGCGGACGCGGTTGCGGACTCGGTCAGCACGGCCGATCGTGCCAAACGTCGCGACTTACGCGAGTTGGCGTTTGTGACCATCGATGGCGAGGATGCCCGCGACTACGACGATGCCGTGTATTGTGAGCCGCGCGGCGGCGGTTGGCGGCTGATTGTCGCCATCGCGGATGTCAGTCACTACGTAACACCGGGCTCGATTCTCGATGCCGAAGCGAGAAAGCGCGGCAATTCGGTATATTTCCCGAATCAGGTCGTTCCGATGTTACCGG
>JAOTWM010000380.1 GCA_029862885.1 Gammaproteobacteria bacterium | reverse complement strand
TACACACTCAATACATTCCTGTTCTTTGTGTTGTTCGCCATCTGTTATCGCCTGGCACAGACGTCACCAGCGGGAGGCGATCGCGTTCCCAACGTCAATCGTTTGGTGCCCCTGGCCGCATTCGTCTACGGGTTGAGTCTCGCAAATCACTGGCCGCTGATGATCGTGGCGACACCCGCACTGATAATTCTCGCTTATCCCGCTCGGCATCTTTTTGCCCGCCGAGTTCCGATGTCGACCTTGTGCATCGTGTTAGGACTGTTGCCATACGTGTGGATGGTGATGCGCAGCCAAATGGATCCCGTGACCTCGTTTTTAGGCCCTATTACTTCGTGGCAGGAATTTTGGAATTATGTGACCCGGGAACATTATGCAAATGTGGATACGAGCCCCACCGCAACCTGGCGCGATCAGTGGCAATTCCTGCTGTATGCGGGGCGAGTAACGGCTTACCAGTTTGCGATCATCGGTGCGGTGCTCGCGGTTATCGGCGCGGTCGATTTGTGGCGTCGCAATTCCAGGCGATTGCTGTTGAGCATCTTGGTGGGGATTATCGGCACGATTGGCGTTTTGCTGATGTTGGTTCAATTCGATTACGATCAGCTTCGTCAAACGGTTTTTCGCGTGTACCTGCTCGTGCCTTATGCGCTGGTGGCGATGCTCATGGGGTTCGGTTTCTCAATGGTCACGGTCAAGGTAAAGTTTTTATCCGCTGCGTTTCCCAAGGCACTGATCGTAGCGGTCACGGTGGCCTTGATCTTTGCGACAAGTTATTCACGGAACCAACGGGCCGGCTACAGTTGGTCAAAAGAGTACGCGACCACGCTGCTTAATTCCCTGCCGCCTGATGCGGACTTGTTTGTATCGGGCGATGTGCCCACAGCAACCGTTGGTTATTTTCACTTAATCGAAGGGGTGCGGCCGGATGTGGATGTTTATTCCCAAGGCGGACTTGTCTTCTCCAACCGGTTGTTTAAGCCGTCGTCCGGCGGTGCCGAAATCCGCGATTCCCTGGATCGCTTCATCGATGACTCCAGTGACCCTGTATTTTTTACGAAACCCTATCAGCATACGCGATACCCGATGGAGCATGCGGGGCTGTATTCCCGTGTCGCCGCCGAACAAACCGGGGATCGCCGCAGCGCCGTTATTAACGAGTCACTATTTCAGTATTTCAGGGGCTTGAGACAGCACAAAGATATGAGTGACGCCTGGACAATTGTGCACAGACAAGAGTTGTATAAACAATTCGGCGAAGTCGTTGGGATTCTGGAGCGGTCCGCTGACACCGGGTGGCTGTCGCCTATCCGCGAACAAGTATTGAAAAATATATACGGCACCATTGGATATTTGACGGGCCTCATGACCAATAAAGACAACGCGGCATCCGTGATGAAACTGGGTCAGCAGATGCTATCGCTAGCTCCGCGGGACATACAAAAGACCGATCTTGCGGACCTGTATATGGTGACTGGTTGGGGCGCTCTTCAACTCGGCGGCCAGGAAGAAAGTATCCAATACTTAAAGCAATCTATTGAAGCCAACCCAAGGTCGGATAATCGCGCGATTATCGGTTTGCTGCAGATTTATAAACAAAGAGGAGATGAAGGGGCGCTGTTGGCGCTGAAGCAACGTTTTGATGTTCGCTTCGTAGGTGACGAAAAACCATAGCCGCCCTCGTGAGTGCTTAATCGCCGCCATTTTTCTGAATGGTCGGGTTGCTTCGGGCCCAGACCGTGATAATTTCGATACCCTTAACCCCGAGAGTGGCAGCGGGTTGGAATTGGGATTCCCGCAAGGTCGCGTTGATGTCAGGATTGTAAATAGGACTCGATAACACGATGTCTCCTAGTCGCTGATTGCTAAGGGGAACCGCTGCGAATTTGAGGTGAGGAAACTGTGAAGCGTATCGAGTAACAAGCATATTTGTGATCCATGTGTTGTAGCTGGGCACGTAGATTAATTGACTGTTGATAAAAACCGGGCGATCCGATGGAGGCCGAATTCGCGCCAGGAATTTATCCAATACCGGTAGGACCTCAAACGATATCAGTCCGGCTCGGTTCCAACCGATGTACTCGCGACCGTATTGTGCGCCATCGAAGTGACCGTATGGGTACCAACGCACATACCTCCATAAATTGTCTCCCGCCACGATAAAAAATGCAGTCGCTGCGGCAACCAGCAGCGATCTCGAACGTTCCCTAGTGCAACGGTCCCATATCCACACCCACGGTAAGTAGAGAAACGGAAAGATGGCCATCGGGTACCAGACCACTCTGTGCTGCACCACCGATATCGTGATGAAGTGGATACCAAAAACCAAACCAACCAGAATCACAAACGGGCTGCGGATACGGAACTTATGGTAATACAGATAAATTCCCGCGATCAGGATCATTATGCCGGTCGAGATAAAACCAAATTTCATTAGGACTATAACGGGCATATCCCACCAATTGGATCGGGCCACGATGAGTCCATGGTTCCATTTCCCGGTCCAGGCAAACACTCCAAAAAGATTTTCGAAATTGAGGTAAATCGGTGAAAAAATAAGGGTGAGATTAAAACTAGTCAAGATGATGGCTGCCCACAGCCAGAGTTTTGTGGTTTCAAATGTGTCGTCCCGATTTCTTAATTCTCTAGTTACCCCGTACCCGATATATGCAAGATAACCCACGCCGAGTAACGCGCAGGCACCAAGTTTTAGCCCCGGGGATACAGAAACGGCGTTAATAAAGACGATAAAGATCGTGAATCCCAGCCCTATTTTTAACAAATTCCTGGGAGGCAGAGAGCGAACACGAATTGTTTTACGTTGTTCACTGAACAAGACATGGAAAATAAAGATCGCGGTTAACAGAAAAGCGCCGAACAATTTACTGGCAATGCACAATCCCATTAATAGCGCCAACAACACGTAGTGCGTAAACACCCCAGAGATACGTTGTTCGGTCCAGCTAAGATAAAAGCAATACAGGCTTACAATGTGAAATAGAAGATACAAACCATCCGAGGTGGTAATCGAAAAGATGGAAAAGGCGCCCAAATAGCAACTTGTCAGCAGCAGCAGAACATAACCCCAGGCCGCCAGCTGGTTTTTCGTCAAGTGATAAACGAGCTTGAAGCTGAAGAACAAATAGAGGATATGGAAACCGAAAAACAATGCCCGAAGCGCGATGACGCTGTGGCTCAGATTATCTTGAAACGCCCAGGCGATCGGTAACGAAATAAGATGCGGAAGCCGGGATTGGTCAGGCGCCTGGGCGGTAACTGCAAAAAGTTCAAAAAAATTGCGAGCGTCGCTGATCAATAACGCAAGATCGTCTGGTTCGTCGGCGACAAACGGGATCAGAGTGATGGCATTGATTTTGAATGCTATCGACGCAAAACAAACCAACAAGATTACACCCAGCGTCCAGCTGGATGCTTCCAATCGTTTGAGCGTTGAGAAAACATCGGGCATCGTTTTTCGAGTCATTGCTCCTCGCGCGTTTCACCGATGACGACATCCAATTGTAGAAGTTTTGGCTTGCTTTGACACTGGGCTTATAAAAGTAAGGGTTGTTAGCACCTACCTGAGAATCGTCGAGTGCGGTTGAAACAAGGCAATCCTAAGAAGCCGAGACTTCATGGGTAGCGGCGATACGAGTCCGTGGCCGAGCGTCTTAGACCGGCATGAGGCAAAGCCGAACGTCGGTGCCGGGGCGACGGCTTACCCCCGAATACCCACCCGACAGAGCCGTGCCTTCTCCGGGCGATTTCCAAGCCTTATCACTACGTCGGGCTTCGCTGCGCTCTACCCGACCTACGGAATATGCGTGAGCCCCGATGTTCGGTACTTCGTAGGTATTACCAACTACATCCGATTCGCATATATTATGTAGGGTGCAGCCTTACTTCGGATTCTTACGATGAAACTACTTGTTCGTGCTTCAGACTGGCGTGCTGGAGCGACTGTTTGTTTTTTACTGGCCACCGGTATTACACATGCACAATCGTCCGCGGTGACGGCACAACAATTCGAACAATCGAAGATCTTGGCGGAAACTCTGCTCTCGCAACGTAAGTCGCTTGACTCGTTGTTGTGGGCGCCTGAAGAACTCGCACAAAAATACGAATCGCGCTTTACCGTTTTGTGGGACAACTTGCTGCGCCGTGAGGACGAACGTTTTGCAATCCTCGGTGCGTTTCCGTTCACTACTCTGGTTTTGGGCCAACATCAATCCAGTGAGGCGCTCGATCTCAACATTGCCCGCTATCGATTCGCGCGAGGCGGTGCGCGCGTGTCTCCAGAGGAATGGCGTACCTTTCTCACCGGTGCCGAACGAGACGGTTACCAGATCGTTCATAGCGAGTGGCATCACCAACATTTTGTACCGCCGGCAGGTGGCTCCGGCGCCTATTCGGAGATTGGCGTAGTGCTGCACGTAGCGCGCGAAGCACCGGCGCACCGGGTCATTATTCGCGGCGTGCTCGGCGTCAGTTGGGCGGCCGATCTGGATGCGGCGGGAAATCCGGTGCCGGAGACGATTGGCGTCGAAGAACTTGAGATCTTGGAGCGCAGCCGGCCGGCCGCGTTTACCGAGGTGTTTCGCGTTAGCAGCAATGACAGCAAACCGCGGATCTTGCCGCTGGTGGTCTATGATTTGAACGGCGACGGGTTGTCGGAAGTCGTGGTGGGCGGACAAAATCTCGTGGTTTGGAATCGCGGCGAAGGCAAATTCGAGGTTGAACCGTTTCTCGATGACGAGCGTTCGATCTTTGACGGTGCGGTGCTGGCCGACTTTACCGGCGACGGCAATGTCGATTTCGTCGCCGTAGATACGTCCGGGTACCCGATTTTGTTCGAAGGCGACGCCGATGGGCGCTTTCCTAAGCCCGGGCGCAAAATGGCTGATACCCACTTGCAGTTACCCAAAGCATTTACCGCGGGCGATATCGACGACGACGGCGATCTCGATCTCTATATCGCCAATTATAAATACGCGTATCGCCAGGGCCAGATGCCCACGCCGTATTACGATGCGAACGACGGATTTCCCGCGTATTTGTTACGCAACGACGGCGATGGAGTGTTTACCGATATCACCGAATCCGCCGGGGTCGCGGCCAAGCGATTTCGCCGCGCGTACAGCAGCTCGTTGGTGGATCTCGACGAAGATCGCGATTTGGATTTGCTGGTGGTGAGCGATTATGCGGGTTTCGATACT
>JAOTWM010000379.1 GCA_029862885.1 Gammaproteobacteria bacterium | reverse complement strand
GCAAGACCACCTTACTGAATCTAATCGCTGGGATTCTTACCCCGCGCCAGGGCGCTATCCGTGTGGATGGGGTCGGAGTGAGCGAGCTCGCCGACGCAGAGCGCCGGAGTTTCCGCATCACATCGATCGGATTTGTGTTCCAGGACTTCGAGCTGCTGGATTACTTGAACGTACTGGACAACATCCTCCATCCGTACCGAATCACGGCAGCCTTGACCTTGAGCAGGGAAGTGCGCACACGAGCCGGGAGGCTCGCTGAGCAGATGGGCATTGGCGATAAGCTCAAGCGAGGCGCCGAGGATCTGTCGCAAGGTGAGAAACAGCGTACAGCGATCTGCCGCGCGTTGTTGGCCGAACCCAAACTGATCCTCGCCGATGAGGCGACCGGCAATCTCGACCCTGAGAACAAGAGTCGTATCTTAGATCTCTTGTTTGAGACAGTGACAGACCAGAAGGCAACGCTGTTGGCAGTGACGCACGATCACGAGCTGCTGCCGCGCTTCGACCGTACCGTCGATTTCCAGGGATTCCGCGAGGCGCCCACAACATGATCGAGACGTTGTACGTGGCGTGGCGTTATGTCACCTACAACAAGATCAAGACCGTCACCTTAGTCGCGTGTGTGACCTTGATTGGTGTGCTGCCGTTGGCGTTACAGTTGTTTTTGAACGAGAGCGCGCGACAACTGTTGTCGCGCGCCGAGTCGACGCCGTTGGTGATGGGTGCGAAGGGCAGTTCGCTCGATCTTGCTATGAATACACTCTACTTCGATGATGAAGTGCCCGAACTGATTTCCATGGCGGCCGCGGAGGAGATTACGCAGTCTGATCTCGCGGCCCCTATTCCGGTGTATGCGCGTTTCCAAGCGCGCGGTTTCCCGATCGTCGGCACGAGCTTTGATTATTTCGATGTACGAGGCCTCGAGATCGAGCAGGGACGATCGCTGGCGCTGCTCGGTGAGTGCGTGTTAGGCGCCACCGTGGCCGAGCGGTTGGGATTGAAGCCCGGCGATAGCCTCGTGTCTTCACCCGAGACGGTGTTTGACATCGCCGGTATCTATCCCCTCAAGATGAAGGTCGTAGGCGTGCTGCAACGCGCGTATACGTCGGATGACCTAGCGGTATTTGTCGACCTTAAGAGCGCGTGGGTGATTCAGGGGCTCGGCCACGGCCACGAGGACCTCGCGCGGGCAAAGGATCCGAGCGTGATCCTGGATCGCAGCGATCGAAATGTGATCGCCAATGCCAAACTCGTGCAGTACACCGAGATTACCGAATCCAATCTCGATGATTTCCATTTTCACGGTGATCCCGAAGCCTATCCTGTCAGTGCCGTCATTGTTATTCCCCATGACGTGAAGTCGGGGACCATACTGCGTGGCCGCTACGTGGAGCAGGACACTTCGTATCAGATGATCACCCCGAAAGAGGTGATTGACGGACTACTCGCGAACATTTTTCGGATCAAGAACGTGTTGGACGCGGTGATCTTCATCGTAGGGTTGGCGACGGTACTGGCAATAACCCTAGTATTCACGCTGTCGCTGCGGTTGCGGCAGCGAGAAATCCACACCATCTTTAAGCTTGGCTGCAGTCGGTTGACGATGGTGCGGCTACTTGGGACTGAAATCCTGATAATTTTGCTGACCAGTGCGGCGCTGTGCGGTGCCCTAGTGGTGGTTGTCAACTACTACAGTCATGATTTGGTGCGCGTATTGTTTATTCGTTGACTATCTAGAAGCCAGACAAAGGGGTAATTTGGAGTTGCGAAAGACAGCGTGGGCGTTCTCTCTTTTTTTGTATTGCACAGCAGTTTTCGGGTTGGACACACTTAGCGTATATACGGTCAACTATCCGCTAAAATATTTTGCCGAACGGATAGGGGCTGAACACGTTGAGGTCAGCTTTCCCGCACCTGCTGATATCGACCCCGCTTTTTGGCTGCCGGATGCAGAGACCATCATTCAATACCAACAGGCCGACCTGATTCTCTTAAACGGGGCTGACTATGCGCGCTGGATCGACAAAGTCAGTTTGCCGCGGTTAAGACTGGTCAACACGTCAAGAGTTTTCCAAGAACATTATCTGACCGTTGCGAACGCGACGACGCACAGCCACGGGTTGGAAGGGGAACATTCCCACGTCGGCACGTTTTTCACCACCTGGTTGGATTTCTCTCAAGCCGCGCAACAAGCGAGAGTCATCGCGGACGCTTTGGTCCGCGCCAGGCCGGCCCACAGAGCCAGTTTCGAAAAGAATTACGCAGCGCTCGAGAAAGGTCTCCTGACAATCGATCGACGACTGCAATCCAAAGTGGAAGCTATGTCCGAACGGCGCTTGTTTGCGTCGCATCCGATCTACCAATACCTAGCACGACGTTACGGCCTCGACATCAAAAGCGTGCTGTGGGAACCGGACGAGTTGCCGAGCGAAGAGCAGTGGGCGCTACTGGGACGGATGCTGTCTTCTCACCCCGCCGCGACCATGATTTGGGAAGGTCCGCCGCTTCAGGCGTCGATTGATCGGCTGCGTGCTTTAGGTGTCGAAAGCATCGTATTTGAACCGTGCGCCAATGC
Organism: Gammaproteobacteria bacterium; assembly: GCA_029862885.1. Lineage (GTDB taxonomy): Bacteria > Pseudomonadota > Gammaproteobacteria > Arenicellales > JAOTWM01 > JAOTWM01. The sequence goes on along the minus strand of JAOTWM010000379.1, from coordinate 2,644 downwards.
CTGCAACGGGCAGGATTTTCTGAGCGTGATGCGAAGAAATGCGGAAACGCTGAACTAAGCGCTCCTTGAAATTTGATCGCTTCGGCCGAGCGCCCGTCGTACCACTATGCAGCGCAGATATTTCCAACTCCATGGTACCTTCGCTGGGAAAACCCCTTATGAAACCCTTCGGGAGAAGTTACAATACCCCTCTTTTGTCTCGCAAGATTGCGCGTATCACATTTGATATTTTACAGTTGGCCCTATTTTTGGAGCCTACAATACGTTTGTCGGATAGATTAACTGCGGATGTTATATCCCAACGATTCGCTCGTGGATTGTGACCAACTACTCAGGATACGTCATGTCAATCAATTGGTATTATGAAAATGGCAATCTGGTAGTAACTCGTGTGTCAGATGTCCTTACTAAGTCTGAACTCGATTCTTGTCAGTCTGAAATAGAGCCATAATAAAGAAAGGAAACGCAAAGCTTCTTGTTATTGTTGAAGACTTTGTTGGCTGGAGCAAAACGGATGAGTGGGGGGACATTTCTTTCTCCGAGAGAAATGACCCATATCTATATAGAATGGCCATTGTTGGTGATGATAAATGGCGAGAGTTTGCAGCTATGTTTACCATGCAAGACTTGCGCGACGTGCCGATTGAATATTTCCTCCCTGAGCAAGAAATACCGGCCCGACAGTGGCTTTCTGAGTGACCGCTGTGTTTGGTAGTTAACATAGTTGTTTCATAGTCGAAAGCGATACATTAAGAGAATAAGTATGCCGCCCAATAGGTTGTTGTGAAAACAAGGATTAAGCCAGGACAAATACCGACCGTCTAATGATATCGTTTTTCCGGGCCGTAGCAATTGTTCTAATCTTCGCTATGCAATCGGCGCATTCGGCGCAACCAGATGATGCAGCCAACCGTGCGAGTTTTGTCGCTAATCAAACTTGCGAGGGATGTCATCCGCTTAAGTTTCAGGCGTGGTCGCCATCACATCACGCCTGGGCGATGCAAGAAGCAACGGCGGCCACCGTCAAGGGCGATTTTGATGATTCCCAATTTGCGCACTTCGGCGTTGAGTCGCGATTCTTCAAAAAAGACGGAAATTTCATAGTTAACACGGAAGGGCCAGACGGCCAGTTGCACGACTATGTTGTTAAATATACTTTCGGCATTGATCCACTCCAACAATATCTAATCGAATTTCCTGGCGGCCGCCTGCAAAGTCTGACCATCGCTTGGGATACTCGCTCGGAAGATGAGGGCGGTCAGCGCTGGTTTCACCTTTATCCGGATGAAAAAATTGCGCCTGGTGATCCGTTGCATTGGACCGGGCCTTATCAGAACTGGAACGGCATGTGTGCCGAGTGCCACTCGACGAATCTGCACAGAGGTTACGACCCCACGAGCCGTACGTATCAGACGAGTTGGAGTGAAATAAACGTCAGCTGTCAATCCTGCCACGGCCCCGGATCGGCGCATGTTTCGTGGGCCGAGGAGAATAAGGAAGAGCCCGAATATCAACAGGACGACAACGGATTGTTGATACATTTCCAGTCGATGGATGCGCACGCTGAAGTCGACGCGTGCGCCCGTTGCCATGCACGCCGCCGACAGGTCAGCGCCGAGGATCGTTTTGGGGAATCTTTATTGGATAATTTTTCGCCTGCCACCCTGCGCGCAGAGCTATATCATGTCGACGGCCAGATTAGGGACGAGGTCTATGTCTATGGCTCATTTTTACAGAGCAAGATGTATCAAGCCGGCGTGCGCTGTAGCGATTGCCATGATCCGCACACGGCACAACTGAAAAACATCGGCAACGCTGTGTGCACTCAATGCCATCAACCCGCCGGCAATAAACGTTTTACTGAATTGCGGGCGACGCTCTACGATAGCCCGAAGCATCATTTCCATAAGCCCGATTCGAGCGGTGCGCAATGTGTGAACTGCCACATGCCAGACAGGAATTATATGGTGGTCGACCCGCGCCGTGATCACAGCTTTCGCATTCCACGCCCTGATCTATCACTCAAATTAAACACACCCAATGCCTGCAACGAATGTCATGCAGATCAGACGACGACTTGGGCTGCCGAGAAAATCGCTGCTTGGTATGGACCCGGACGAAGGCAGCAACAGCACTATGGTGAAATCTTTGCCAAAGCACGGGCGGGTGATGCAAGCGCCGTACCAGCGCTTGTTGATCTGGTTTCGGATCCGCAGCAGGCTGCCATCGTGCGCGCCACTGCGGTAGAACTGCTGCAGCCGCGCAATGTACAACTGTTTCAAACCATTCTGGACGCCGCGTACGATGAAAATCCGTTAATCCGCGCCGCTGCGATTCCTGCTTTGATGCCATTGCCACCGCAGCAAAAAATGCAGGCCTTGGCGCCGCTCTTGAACGACTCGACGCGTGCGGTTCGAACGGAGGTTGCCCGCGTACTGGCTGGCGTACCAGCACAGCTGTTTACCGACGAACAGCGCGCGGCATTGGATAAAGCATTAGCCGAGTATCGCACAGCGCAATTGGCAGCCAGCGACATCATGCCCGGTGCGTTTTTGAATCTGGCAGTGTTGGCGAGTAATCGTGGTCAACCACGGCAGGCGGAGCAATATTACCGTCGGGCGATCGAGCTGGACGCGGGCTTTTT
>JAOTWM010000378.1 GCA_029862885.1 Gammaproteobacteria bacterium | reverse complement strand
CTCGGAAGCTGACCACCAGACACCGATGAAATGATCCATCGGGTAACGAATGTTGGCGGCTTCTTGCACGGCTACCTGATTCATAACGCCCCAGCCCCACATCAGTACATAGTCCGGACGTTCGCGCCGAATTTGCAACCATTGCGACTTCTGCTCTTGGCCAGGGTGGTCCACCGCTAACAAGGTCAACTTATAGCCGTGCTTCTTCGCTAGCTCTTCGAGAGTACGAATCGGTTCCTTACCGTACGCCGAGTTGTGATACACCAAGGCAATGGACTTGCCGCCGATATCGCCACCTTCCTGATCGAGGATATGCTTAACGATAATCGATGCGGCATCCCAATAAGTGCCGGGATAATTGAAAATATGACTGAATACTCTGCCGTTAGCGGCCGACGTTCGACCGTAGCCCATGGAGTGGACCGGGATATTGTCCGCGGTGGCCTTGGGAATCAACTGATAAGTAATACCGGTCGACAACGGCTGATACACCAGCGAACCTTCGCCCTTGGTAGCTTCATAGCATTCGACGCCCTTTTCTGTGTTATAGCCGGTTTCGCACTCGATAAAGTTGATCTTCTCTCCACCGATACCGCCATCGCGCTCATTGAGTAGAGTGAAATAATCGGCATAGCCATCGGCGAATGGAATGCCGTTAGGCGCATAGGGACCGGTACGGTAACTGAGCGACGGGAAAGTGAGATCGGCAGATACCGGCCCGGCACCCAACGCCACGGTTGCTGCAAGAACGGCAGCGATTAACGACTTCAGTTTCATTTCATTACCTCCAAGGTGTTTAGGTTATATCTATATTGAACCGCGTAGTATCAATGCGGAAAAGGCCACAGTCGAAGTTTTTCCTTGGCCACGCGCCATAGCTGCGCCAGGCCATTAGGTTCGACGATCAAAAAAAACATTATTAATCCCCCCACCAGCATAAAAATAATATGCTGGACCAGATCGGTAGGCCATCCAAACCCGGCCACCATGATATTTTTAAACAAAACCGGTAGCAATGTCATGAATGCGGCACCAACGAATGAGCCGAATATCGAACCGAGACCACCGATGATGATCATAAACAGCACCAGAAACGACTTATCAATACCAAATGCCTCGGTCGGTTCGGCCGCACCAAGGTACACCGTGAAAAATAGCGCCCCCGCGATACCGATGTAAAACGAACTGACCGCAAATGCCGACAACTTGGCCTGCAAGGGCGGCACCCCGATGATTTCCGCAGCGATATCCATATCTCGGATGGCCATCCACGATCGCCCTAACCTGCCCCGGGTCAAATTACGTGCAATCATCGCAAACACTACGACAAAAACCAGACAGAATAAATAGGTGGCCCACGACGGCGCGCCGGAGCCGGTCACAGCAATGCCGAACACGCTGCGTTCCGGGACGGTGATCATGCCCGACGCGGAATAGTTGTAGAACCAAGGCACCTTATTGAATAACCATACCAAAAAGAACTGCGCCGCCAACGTCGCAACGGCGAGGTAGAAGCCCTTGATACGCAGGCTTGGCAAACCAAAAACAATACCTACAAACGCGGTCACGCCGCCAGACAGCAGTATCACCAAAAACATATTGAGTTCGGGAAAACCGGTAGTCAATTTATAGGCGGCGTAAGCACCGACCGCCATAAAACCGCCGGTGCCGAGGCTGACTTGGCCGCAGTAACCGGTCAGAATATTTAGCCCGAGCGCCGCCATCGCCCATACCAAAAATGGCAGCAGAATCGATTTCTCCCAATAATCGTCAATCACAAACGGCACTACCAAGAAGGCAAACACCAACACCACGCCGACCGCAATGCGATCGAACCGGATCGGAAAGGTTTGTTGGTCGGCCGCGTAACTCGACTTAAAATCACCGGATTCGCGATAGAACATCTATACCCTCTCTATAATCCGTTCGCCAAACAAGCCCTGTGGCCGATACATAAGGAACAACAGCGCGAGCACGTAGGCAAACCAGTTCTCCGTCGCACCACCGATCATCGGGCCGATCGTGAACTCGAACAGTTTTTCACCGACACCGATTATAAGACCACCGATAATGGCCCCGGGAATCGATGTAAAACCGCCGAGAATAAGTACCGGCAAGGCCTTTAATGCGATCAGTGACAACGAAAACTGAATGCCCGACTTGGCGCCCCACATAATACCGGCCACCAAGGCCACGAATCCGGCGATGGACCAGACTACGATCCAGATCGTCCGCAATGAGATCCCTACGGTGAGCGCGGCCTGGTGGTCGTCTGCCACTGCGCGCAACGCCCGACCGGTTTTTGTGTACTGGGAAAACATCATGAGCGCAATGACCAATACGATGGCGATGCCGGCCGCCCAGACGTCCAGTACATCGATGTACATCCCGTAGTAATTTGCGCCTTCAGACGCCCATCCCCGGGTCACATCTTCCAACCAAAACGAACCGCCCGACGGCAATCCCACGTCCAACACTTTGATGTTTGCCCCCCACATCAAATCCCCCAAACCTTCCATGAAGAACGCCAGGCCAATAGTAGCCATGAACAGGATGATCGGCGCCTGATTCACGAGGTGTCGAAGTACCAGTCTCTCCACCAACCAGGCAAACAGGATCATTACCAGCATGGTCAGTATGATCGCCAGCACGGTATTTATCCCATTTGACCAATTGTGGTAGTCAGTACCGAAAATAACATTGATCAGATGAGCAAAAGGCACTTGGCCGGTCTGGAAACCGACCAGCGTCAACGCGGCAAACAATGCCATGACACCCTGGGCGTAGTTGAAGATGCCTGACGCCTTGAAAATCAGCACGAATCCCAGCGCTACCAGTGAATACATGACCCCGGCCATTAGGCCATTCAGAACCACTTCAACGGTATTTAGAATCTCAGGGCTCATAAGTTCGCCAATAGTAATCGAATGATCTTAGTCATGGGCCACGCCCAGATAGGCGTCGATGACCCGCTTATCGTTGCGAATTTCATCCGGGTACCCATCTCCAATCTTTTTGCCGTAATCGAGTACCACGACTCGGTCTGCGATATCCATCACCACGCCCATATCGTGTTCAATCAAAGCAATCGTGGTGCCGAACTCGTCACGCACGTCCAAAATAAATCGACACATGTCCTCTTTTTCTTCCAGGTTCATACCGGCCATCGGTTCGTCCAGTAGCAATAATTTGGATTCGGCCGCTAACGCCCTGCCCAGTTCGACCCGTTTCTGCAATCCATACGGCAAACGTCCCACCGGGGTTTTTCTAATCGCCTGGATTTCAAGAAAGTCGATGATGTGCTCAACCCGCTCGCGGTGTTTCAGTTCCTCTTTCTCCGCCTTACCCTTCCAGATGGCCTGCCAGAACAAATTGCTGTGCATCTTGGTGATACGGCCGGTCATGAGGTTATCCAAAGTCGACATGCCTTTGAACAGCGCAATATTCTGGAAAGTCCGCGCGATTCCCTGACGTGCGATCTGGTAGGGCTTTAACGATCCCCGCAACGCGCCATCGAACCAGACTTCGCCTTGTTGCGGATGATAGAAACCGTTGATGACATTGAGCATGGAACTCTTGCCGGCACCGTTCGGGCCAATGATCGCGCGAATCTCACCTTTTAGGACGTCGAACGTGATACCGCTGAGCGCGTTGACCCCACCGAAAGACAGCGAGATATCTTTCAGCGACAAAAGGGCCTCACCGGAATTAATCGCGGCACTCATGATTGTGAATCAGGCGCTCTTCGCGATCGGCACGAAAGTTTCCACATCCATGATCTGAACATCGGCCTCGATGGTGCCGGTTCGACCGTCCTCGAAAGCGACGTCGGTACGTATGAAGCACGACTGCGCATCGGCATAAAGCGCATCGACCAAAACACTGTATTTTTCCAAAATAGCGGAGCGGCGTACTTTGCGGGTACGGGTCATTTCACCGTCGTCGGGGTCCAGTTCCTTGTGCAAAATCAAGAATCGCTTGATTTGGGAGCCGCACATCGTGCTGTCGGTGGCGAGGTCCGCATTGGTCTGCTTGATACTTCCCTCCACCATCTTGTACACCTCGGGCCGTGCGGCCAGCTCCTGGTAGCTCGCATAGGGAATGTTATTGCGTTCGGCCCAGTTTCCTACCGCATCAAGGTCTATGTTTATCATTGCCGTGACATAATCCCGTTGATTTCCGAAGGTGACCACCTCTTTTATTTGCGGAAAGAACTTGAGCCTGTTCTCGAGGTACTTCGGAGCAAACATGGCGCCGTCGTTCAGCTTGCCGACATCCTTGGCCCGATCGATTATCTTGAGATGACCGTTATCGTCGAAATAGCCGGCGTCGCCCGTCATTACCCAACCTTCTTCGTTTTTGGTTTCCCGGGTCGCTTTCTCGTTCTTGTAGTAGCTGTGGAATACGCCCGGACTCCGGTATATTACCTCACCGTTATCCGCGATCTTGATTTCGACGCCGGGTGCGGGAACGCCAACGGTATCTGCATACACCTCGCCATTCGGCTGCATCGTGATAAATACCGCTGCTTCGGTCTGTCCATACAGTTGCTTGATATTGATCCCGAGCGATCGATAAAAATCGAAAATTTCAGGGCCGATGGCCTCGCCCGCCGTATAGGCAAGCTTGATTCGGCTGAATCCCATCGTATTTTTCAGCGGCGCGTAGATCAGCAGATTACCGAGCCAGTACTTGAAGCGATTCACGGCAGACACGGGCTTGCCGTCGAGTATTCTAATCCCGACTTGTTTCGCCACATCCATGAAATAGTGGAACAGCTTTTGTTTGCTGGGGCTCGCGTCTTCCATGCGGATCATCACATGGGTCAGGATCCCCTCGAATATTTGGGGCGGAGCGAAATAGTAGGTTGGGCCAATCTCGCGCAGATCGGTGGCAACCGTCTCCGCGCTCTCAGGACAATTGATACAGAAACCCGCAACATAAGCCTGGCCATGGGAAAAAATATGGTCGCCTACCCATGCCATCGGCAGATAACTTAAGGTTTCCTCTTCCGAGGTCAGTTTATCCCACTCGACCGTGTTGCGGGACGTGATAATGATATTGTCGTTGGTAAGCACCACGCCTTTCGGCTTCCCGGTGGTGCCGGATGTATACAACATAATACCGGTGTCGCTGCCCTTACCCGCGGCGATCCGCTTGTCCAGCAGTTCCGGGTTTTTTGCGAGTGCCTCCCGGCCCAACCGCTGCACGTCGGCAAAATC
>JAOTWM010000377.1 GCA_029862885.1 Gammaproteobacteria bacterium | reverse complement strand
AGCCAAGTTGAGTCTCAATTCGGTCAGGACAAACTGTGTTTTCCACCAAAACCCAAATCCCCGCCTAATGAATTGAATTTTAACCGTTGCTCCGAATACAGGGTCCGCCTTGGTGAAATATCCGGGCTAGGCATCAACACGGCAAGCACGGTATGACCTTCGCCGCGTACGCCTTCGAGCCGTAACGGCGCAATGGGCGCTGCCACAAGGCTGGCCAGAAACGCGGTGCCGCGGTTCACCGGCGGCGGTAGATTTGGCGGATAAATTCCGCCTTGCGGAAAAATTGCAATCACATCGCCTTGCTGTAACGCAGTACGCGCCGCGGACAAAGCCTTCTCCGGATTTCGCTCGCGGTCCACGGGGATCAAACGTAGCGCTCTAAACAATCATCGTAATCCGAAACGCTCGTAGTGTTCGCGTGCGATGACAAACCGCAACGGCCGGTCGCACGTGGCAAGAATGAGCATTGGATCCAACCCGGATACATGATTGGCCACGACCACTGTGGCGCCGTGCGCAGGCAGCGCACCGGAGGTGGGTTCCAAACGGTGATACCAACGGCAGAACAATCGATTTAGGCCGTCCAATCGATTCAGCCATGCATTGCCCCAGTCGGCACGATTGGAGCGCTCGCAAGCGACGCATGGTCGCCGCCCGACCTGACCAAACAATGCGACCGCAACGATCAACAACCCCCAGTCAGAAGCGTTCATGGAGCCGGTCACACGGGTCGCGATGCCCCGGTCAGCTGCGATTAACCTCGAATTCGCTGAATACTTCGTCGAGTTTGCTAATGGCCACCTTGCCCAGCGGCGTACGCGGCAACTCTTCAACGATGGCATAACGTGCGATCTGATTGTGGGCGGATGTTTTGGCATTGAATCGCTTGATCAGATCACGTGCCACCGCTTCGGGATCGTCACCATCGAGCGCAAAAATCGCGGCCGGTCGTGCATCTCGCTCCAATACAGCGGCCTCCTTGACGACCTCGAAGCGCTCCAGCAACACCTCGAGTTCTTCGGGGTAAACATTCTTGCCGGCCTCGGTAACTATCAAGCGTTTACTGCGCCCGGTTAGAGTGATATTACCGGCCGCATCGACACGGCCGATGTCCCCCGTTTTGTACCAGTCGCCGTCCATGGCTTCTCCGGTCTGCGCTTCATTGACATAACCCAACATCACGTTCGGGCCGCGAATCCACAGTTCGCCACAGCCATTAGCGTCAGCATTGTGAATTTTGACGTCGACCCCGTCGACGGCCTTGCCGACGCTGTCCAAAACCGGATCGAAATCTTCCTGCAGACTCACCAATGGCGAGGTTTCTGTCAATCCATAACCCTGCCGCAACGACAGTCCGAGTTGGCGGAAGTACCCGCTTATCTCGGGATCCAGTCGCGAGCCACCGCTTACCCAGGCTTTGATGCGACCACCAAATCGGCGCCGAATCGGCCAGTTCAGAAAACGTCGCAGCGGCAACGGCAATGCAACCAACATCCATCGGTACCATTGCAGCACTGGACCAGCTTGTTGAAATCGTTTTTCGAGGCCGCGCATGATGTTGCGATACAAACGCGGCACTCCGATCATAATGGAAATTCGCTCCTGTTCGATCGCCTCAAGTATTTCGGCTGCTGCCAGCACCCGGGGCAGAATAATCGATGCACCACAATACAACGGCATCAACATACCGCCAGTGATTTCCATTGCATGTGACAGCGGTAACAACGACAGGAACCGATCATCCGTGTTGATATGGGCAAGCTTAGAAGCAGCACGAAAATTCGAACTTATGTTGCGATGCGAAAGCCGTACCATCTTCGGACTACCGGTGCTACCGGAAGTATAGATTCGCGCCGCTTCGCGATGCGCTGCAGTGTCACGCTTAGGATCATCGTCGGATAGCGGTGGCTCCTCCAAACTTGCCAACGCCACCGGCATCGCATCGCGAAATTCATGTGGGCTGCTATGGGTCAGTACAAGTTTTGGATTCAGTGCACGATTTTGCGCCGCAACGTCGGCAGCGCTGTTACCGACATGGATCGGTGCCACCACCGCACCTAGCCGCCACACGGCCAGTGCCGCGATACCCCACTCGGGTCCATTCGGACCGACAATACCGACGATGTCTCCAGCCCCTACCCCCCGGCCCCGCAACGCCCCAGCCAAGCGCAGCGCGTAATCGCGCACCGTGGCGTAGCTGAACAATTCGCGGGAGCCGCCCTTACCGCGCCGGACCCAGGCCGTTTGCTGGGGCCTCCGCAACAGGGATTCGTTGATTATTGTCCAAATATCATCGGACATGGGCACGGCGGTTCAGCAACCGACAATTCAAGATCAAAGTGGCAATCCCTGGCTCCTGCGAATGGGGGGCTGGGGCCATACTAATCGCCTACCTACTGCTCGATGGACATCAGTCGTGAGCATAAATTGCGCCGCTGCCGCTAGTAGGTTGACTAGCGGCTGTCGACACATTGCAAGGAGTCTTCGTCTTCACGAACTCGTGAACGTCACCCAATACTGCGGCGCAATACGCGTAATTAACCCGATAGTACACTTCTTTGCCACGCTTCTCGCACAACAACCATTCCGCCTCTTTAAGAACTTTTAAATGGTGCGAAATCGCGGGGCGGCTTACCTCGAACAAATTCGCGATTTGGTTTACGCAAAGTTCCTCACCGGGCTCGAACGTCAATAGAATTTTCTGACGATACCGATCACCGAGTGCAGAGAAAAAACGCGCAAACTTATTCCACGACGGCGGCAATCCTTCAGCGTATTGAGGATTCATATTTTAGCGACCGTGTACACTTCGTAAATAACTATATCGACCTACGTCAGACCATTCTTATGGTACGAGTAATTTACTCGCCCTACCCTGCGAACAGAATAACCAATTGTTAAACTATGTCAACTGTTGGATGGTCACGAATCGTGATTTGCGGTATCTCTACGACAAATGGCACGACGTAAACTCATACAAGCAATGCGACGTCCAAAAAAACTGCCGGCGGATACCAAATTAATTTTCGTGCATCGAACTGTGCGCCACACGTATCCATCGCAATTCACCGGCAACTGTGTCGATACGATGTAGGGGCACATGGCGTTCGTCAGCGTCGACACCCATAGCGTTGCATTAGTAAGTGACATCTACTCCGACGTACAATGCACACTGATTCGAATATTGATATCAAGGGGTTTCATGGCAGCAACTCCCCAACATATTGTTATGGCCGTGCAGACAGCGCTGGCGGAAGACATTGGTGACGGGGACTTAACCGCCGCGCTAGTGCCCGACGCTACATCGGCCATTGCGCGCGTCGTTAGCCGTGAATCTACCGTGGTGTGTGGCCGCCCGTGGTTCGACGAAACGTTTCGCCAACTCAGCGATGAAATCCGTATCGATTGGCGGACTCAGGAGGGCGCGCAAACCGCCCCAGAACAAATAGTCTGCGAGCTGCACGGGCCTGCACGACCAATTCTTAGTGGCGAGCGTACCGCACTGAATTTCTTACAAATACTCTCGGGAACCGCCAACCAGGCCAAGCGATTCGCGGAACGTATCGTCGGCACCAAAGCCCGGGTGTTAGATACTCGAAAGACCATTCCGGGATTGCGCGTAGCGCAAAAATACGCAGTGCGCGTCGGGGGCGGAACCAATCACCGTATCGGCCTGTACGACGGAGTACTCATCAAGGAGAACCATTTGCGTTCGACCATGACAATAGCGGCCGCAATTCGTACTGCATACGCCCACGCACCGGCCAGCGCTTTTGTGGAAGTGGAGGTCGAGTCGGTGGCGGAACTTGAGGAGGCGCTCGACGCCGGAGCGCAGCGGGTACTACTTGACAACTTCAATCTGCAGCAACTCAACGAGGCAGTCGCCGTCAATGCCGGCCGAGCGCTACTGGAGGCATCCGGGAACGTTACCCTGGACAACATCGCGGAAATAGCCAACACGGGTGTCGACTATATTTCAGTAGGCGCAATGACCAAGCACGTGCACGCCGCGGATTTTTCGTTGCTGTTCGATATTATTTGACCGATTGGGATTGCGGCCCGCCGATCCACAATTATGCATCGATCCAAATCAATGACGCCATGCGCCCACATAGGCCGCTGCGCCGGTAGGAAAAAAACCGATCGCTCTGCTCGTAGGTGCACGAATACTGGGCGGGATCTGCGACCATTGTAATACCTGCCCGGCACAGTCTGAGTTCTGCCAGCCGATATAGATCCGCCATCCAACGACCGGCGTTAGCGGAAGCCTCGAATGCCGTACTACTGTGCGGGTCGGACTCCAACAAACGCTCTCGCACCTCCGCGCCAATTTCAAATCGACGCGGTCCAATCGCAGGGCCAAAACCCGCCACGAGCTGCTCGGGCGGCGACTCGAGCGCGGCGAGTCCGCTCTCGATAACACCAGCCGCGAGACCGCGCCATCCGGCGTGCAGTACGGCGACTTCGGTACCTGACCGATTACACAAAAACACCGGCAAACAATCCGCGGTCAATACCGCACACACCACATCCGGCCGCGCGGTTCGCGCGCCATCCGCTTCACACCCTGATACCGCGTCTGCCGCATCAACGATACGACAGCCGTGCACCTGCCGCAGCCAAACCGGTTCACCCGGCAGCTGTAACCCGCTCATGAGTCGGCGGCGATTCTCCCGAACTGCCACCTCGTCATCGTCAACATGGGCGGCCAAATTTAACGACTCGTACGGCGCCTGACTGACGCCCGCGGTGCGCAGAGTGGTCAGCGCTTTGATACCCGGCGGCGCGGGCCAAATCGGCGCGATACAGCGAATCGCATCGCTACTCACGGTCGGGATTCGATTTCGGCTGCGGCGTCGTCCGCCAAGGCATCGATTAATCCCTGTAGATCGGGCGGCGGCAACTGCTTCCACGTCATTGCTTGTTTCGTGACTGGATGCACAAACCGCAGTTCCGCTGCGTGCAATGCTTGCCGACCTAGACCGCGCAGTGCAGCGCGCAAGCGATGACCGGCGCGCGGTGGAATCCGCAACCGACGGCCGTATACCGGGTCACCCACTAATGGGAAACCGTAATGCGCTAGATGCACACGAATCTGGTGGGTACGACCGGATTCCAATTCGGCGCGCAATAAACTGTGATGCCGGTATCGTTGCTCGACCCGGATTTGAGTGATAGCGGATTTGCCTTTTGGGGTAACCGCCATACGTACACGATCACGGGGGTC
>JAOTWM010000376.1 GCA_029862885.1 Gammaproteobacteria bacterium | reverse complement strand
CCAGGCCCGTTCGGTTACTTCGAATAGCGCGTTTAATCGATTGGAGGCGGTTTCATCCGGGCCCATGACACGGAAATTGCGGTTGTCCATGTTACGCTTCATAACATCACGCAGGAACTGCCCCATCACCCGTGTCGACTCAGCTTCGGTGTTTCCGGGGTTAGTGACTTTTACGGCGTAGTCACGAAAGTCGGGTAGTTTCAAATCCTTGAGTAGCTGCCCGCCATTGGCGTGAGGGTTGGCGCCCATGCGGCGCTGCCCTTGGGGTGCGAGTTCACGAAGCTCTGCCTTAAGGCAACTCATGTCATCAAACAGTTCCTCGGGCCGGTAACTTTTTAACCATTCTTCCAGTAGCTTAAGGTGTTTCGGATTGTCAACCATGTCGGAGAATGGCACCTGGTGCGAGCGCCAGTAGTCCTCGGCCTTCTTGCCGTCAACTTCCTTGGGACCTGTCCAGCCTTTCGGGCTACGCAATATGATCATAGGCCATAGCGGTCGACGCAGATTGCTATTGACACGCGCATCATGCTGGATTGTCTTGATTTCGTTAGTGATCAAATCGAAAGTGGCGGCCATCTTCTGGTGCATCTCCATTGGATCCGAACCCTCGACGAAGTAGGGCTTGTAACCGTAGCCGATAAAGAGGTTCTTGAGTTCATCGTGACCAATGCGGGCGAGCAGCGTGGGGTTGGCGATTTTGTAGCCATTGAGATGTAAAATAGGCAGTACCGCGCCATCATGCGCCGGGTTGAGGAACTTGTTAGAATGCCAGGCGGCGGCCAGGGGTCCGGTTTCCGCCTCACCATCACCAACCACACAACAAACCAGCAGATCCGGGTTGTCGAAGGCAGCACCATAGGCATGGGACAGGGCGTAGCCCAGCTCACCACCCTCATGAATAGATCCCGGAGTCTCCGCTGTGACATGGCTGCCGACCCCGCCAGGGAAGGAGAACTGCTTGAACAGTCTTTTTATTCCGTCGGCGTCCTTGGGGATATTTGAGTAGAACTCGCTGTAGGTACCTTCCAACCAGGTATTGGCTACAAGACCGGGGCCGCCGTGCCCTGGCCCGGCAATGTAGATCATGTTCAGATCATGGTTCTTGATGATACGGTTGCAATGAGCATAGATGAAGTTCAGGCCGGGGGTAGTGCCCCAATGCCCAAGCAGCCGAGGTTTCACATGTTCTTTTTTTAATGGTTGCCGCAACAACGGATTATCGAGCAAGTAGATCTGACCGACGGACAAGTAATTGGCGGCACGCCAATAGGCGTCAATCTTGCGCAACTGTTCTGCATCCAGTGGCTCGCTATTGGTTGTTACTGTTTCTTTCATAATGGTTCCTCCTCGCTGAATCAGCGCACTCCGTACATGAAGTTATATGATGGTCTTTCAGGTGCCACTTGAAAACTAAATTACGCAGCAATCAATGAGCCCTGTCTTTGTTAACGGTCAACACAACCTGGCGGGCAATTTCGAGTTCTTCGTTGGCAGGAACAACCAGTACTTTTACCTTGCTGTTTTCCCCGCTGATGTTAAAGGTGCCGCTTGTGCCGTCCTGGTTTCGGTTGCGATCGAGTGTGATGCCCAATACGGACAGTCTATTGCAGACTGACTGACGAATAAACGGATCGTTTTCGCCAATGCCGGCGGTGAATACCAGTGCATCCAATCCGCCAAGGGTAACATGATAGGCACCGATATATTTACAAATCCGGTAACAGAACATATCTATTGCAAGGCGCGCACGTTCGTCGCCACTGTCTGCCAACCGATGCACTTCGCGCATGTCTTTGACGCCACACAGGCCCTTCATCCCGCTATTATGGTTTAACAGAGTTTCGATTTCATCGAAATCCATGCCCAGTGTTCTGGCGAGATAAAAATGCACGGAAGGATCCAGATCACCACAGCGCGTTCCCATGATAAGGCCCTCCAGAGGTGTCATGCCCATGGAGGTGTCGATACAGGTGCCATGGAGGGTCGCTGCGGCACTGGCGCCATTGCCTAGATGCAGTGTGATGACTCGTAATGTTTTCAGCGGCTGCTGCAGATAGGCGGCCGCTTGCTTGGCGACATATTGATGGGAGGTGCCGTGAAAACCGTAACGGCGTACATGATGATGTCGGTACAATTCATCCGGCAGGGCATAGCGATAGGCACGAGGCGGCAGAGCCCGGAAGAAGGCAGTGTCAAACACAGCAATCTGTGGCACATGCGGACAAAGTCGACGCGTTGCTTCGATCCCGGCCAGATTAGCCGGGTTATGTAACGGTGCAAGCGAAATCATTTCACGTATACCGTTAATCACGTCCTCATCGATGAGCGTCGGTGCCTGGAAGGCTTCGCCGCCGTGAACTACGCGATGACCGATGGCGTGCAGTGATTCCATTGAATCCAGAGGGCCGTTGCTTTCCAGAAAATCAAAAATCTGTTTCAGACCTGCTGTGTGATCTGCGACAGGCGAATTCTTTTTATGCTCTTCCACATCATCAGCGGCAGAATACTTGCGGTAAACACTACTCCCGTCGGTTTCGCCTATGCGTTCCAGTGTACCCGCTGCCAGCAGCTTCTCCCGTTCCATGTCGTAGAGACGGAACTTGATGGAAGAACTGCCTGCATTGATGATGAGGACTCGCATTAGTTTTTCATTTTTAAAGTTGGATGGTTTCTCCAGGAGTTGGAATACTTGCGTGCCAGTTGTATTCTTCGTGGAATCTATTCTGCAATACCAGCATTTTTCCCAACTCCCCATGCACCAGATACAGATGAGGCCGCTCCCCCTGAAATCGTCCCGCCCAATCAAGCAATTGACTCTGCCCGGCATGGGCCGAAAAACCGCCGAGAGTATGAATCTGTGCTTTTACCGCAAATTCCTGCCCCATGAATTTTACTTGTTTGGCACCGTCGACCAAGCTCCTCCCAAGAGTTCCCTGTGCCTGGAACCCCGTGAAAACGATATGACTTTTACTTCGCCAAAGGTTGTGTTTAAAATGATGCCGTATTCGTCCCCCTGTACACATACCACTACCGGCAATTATAATTGCGCCGCTCGTGATGTTATTGAGCGCCATCGATTCCAAGGTGGTGCGAGTATAACTCAGTATGGGCAGCCAGTTTTCCCACCCGCTCAGGATCGCTTTATTAAACTCCGGATCTTCGTTGTTATAAAGATCTCTGTGCTGGGCATAAATCTCGCTCACATGGGTCGCCATCGGACTGTCAAGAAACACTTTTTGCTGTTTCAAGGTTCCTTTACGATAAAACTTTCCCAAATGATAAAGGAGGTCCTGAGTGCGTCCCACTGCAAAAGCCGGGATAAAGATATTCCCACGGTCATCTATTGCGGTATCTAAAACCTCCTTAAATTCTTCCAGAGTTTTATCGGCATTCCGGTGATCGCGATCCCCATAGGTGGATTCCATCAATAAAATATCAGCCGTTTCGATAATCTCGGGGTTGCGCAGAAGCGGAGAAAAAGAGTTGCCTAAGTCGCCGGAAAACACGATCTTTTTGCTATTCCCATTTTTGTTAACCCACAACTCCACGATTGCCGAACCGATTATGTGCCCGGCGTCGCGAAAACGGATTTCAATCCCCGAAATAACTTGAGTACGCTGGTTGTAACCAAGGGCTTTCAAAAGACCCAGTGCATTTTCCGCGTCCTTCATATCGTAAAGAGGTTCGATAGGCTCTTTGCCTGTGCGCAGCCGCAATTTATTTTCCCATTCAACATCTTTCTCCTGCAGGAATGCAGCATCCTTTAGCATCACTCCCAGTAGGTCACGGGTAGGTTCAGTGACGAAGACAGGGCCGCGATAGCCATCACGGGCCAGCCTGGGTAGCAGACCGGAATGATCTAGATGGGCGTGCGATAAGATAACTGCATCTATCGTTCCTGGATCAAAACTAAAAAATTTTTCCTGGATTTTTTTGGGTCTCAACTCGCCCTGATACATCCCACATTCCAGAAGTATTTTGCCTTGTGTTGTTTCTATCAGATAGCATGAGCCTGTTACCTGTTGAATTGCTCCTAAGAATTTAAGAGTTAGCATGGGTCTCCTGATGGTGTGATTAACAGACTTTTTATATCAGTTATGCTTATTGACTTTTTTTGAAACAGAGTATTTGACTGAACGGATCAAGGAAAATATGCCTTGAGAACATACTGCTGAACCATCCGTTGCGTGTTAAAAAACGAACCGTTCAACGCAATGGTATGGCGCATGATTTCAATGAATCGGCTCCGATTCACATAGAACAAGGGAAGAATGGCATGCTCCAATTTTGTATAGAGTGAATCTGCGTCTTTTGCGCGGTCGCCGGGTTCTTGTGGAGTATGCCCATCCGCCCGGATAGCCCATCCCGTTATTCCTTCAATGCAACCTTCGATCCACCAGCCGTCCATAATGCTGAGTGACGGGACCCCATTGAGTGCGGCCTTCATGCCACTGGTTCCGGAAGCTTCTTCTGGTGGCAAGGGGGTATTGAGCCAAACATCGACTCCTGCGGTCATCAGTTGGCCAAGACTCATGTCGTAGTTGGGCAAATAAGCGATGGGAATTTCACTTCTCAGCGTGTTCTTCATCTGAATAATCCGTTGAATCAGTTCGAATCCATCTTGATCCTGCGGGTGCGCCTTGCCAGCGAACACGAGTTGGAAATTTCCACCATCGCGGGCAATTTTCTTTAAACGCTGAATATCTTCGAACACGAGATCGGCGCGTTTGTAAAGCGCCGCCCGGCGGGCAAAGCCAATCGTCAAGAAGTCCTTATCAAATCCGGCGTTCACCTCCCGATTCGCATACTCGATAAGGAGGTGCTTGGATCGCTGGTGTGCTTCCCATATCTCTTCGTCGGGGATACTCAATGCATAGCGCAGGCTAAAATTATCTTGCCTCCATCCGGGAATGTGGCGATCGTAGAGCTTTGCAAAGGATTCGGAAACCCAGCTTTGGGGCCGCACTCCATTGGTGATGGAATCAACATCGTACGAAGCAAACATGTGCCGCGATATTTCCCCATGCTTCTTGGCGACGCCATTGATGTAATGGCTAAAGATCAGAGCCAGAAAGGTCATGTTCAGACGGCCTTCATGGCAGATAGAGTCGGTGATACAGCAAGCCTCACGATTTGTAAGAACACGATTGACCAGGTCGAGAGGAAACTGATCATGTCCGGCGGGTACAGGGGTGTGCGTTGTGAATACGCATTGTTTGCGAACCGCTTCCATGTCGTCCGG
>JAOTWM010000375.1 GCA_029862885.1 Gammaproteobacteria bacterium | reverse complement strand
GCCAGATCCACCGCCTCCTCAATCGCGCCCAGCGTTGATCCCCAGCCGACGATCAGCAGATCCCCGGTAGGATCACCATGGATCTCGGGAGGCTTCATCGTCGCGCCCAGTGCCGCGAGCTTGCGGCTGCGCATGTTCATGCCTTCCTGGTTCGACGCCGAGTCGTATGCGATCTTGCTATTGCGGTTGTGCGCAAGGCCGGTGAGTACGTATTCGCCGCCGCGCATGCCCGGGATGGGTCGTTCGGACAGACCGGTGGTTTCGTCCCAGTTGTAGGGCGATACCTCTTTGTCCCAGGCTGACTGGTCCAGCGGTGGGGCAAACCACTCTTCAGTTACTTCGGGTCGCTCTATCGGCTGCACACCGGTAGCGAGATTCGCGTCCGTCAGTATGATCACCGGCGTACGGAACGACTCGGCCAGCTTGCGCGCCATGACCACGAAGTGGAAACACTCCGAGATCGTGGCTGCGGCAATGACGACTTTGGGTGAATCGCCCGGCGCACCGTAGATACACGCGAGCAGGTCGCCCTGTTCGACCTTGGTTGGAAGACCCGTAGACGGGCTGCCGCGCTGTACGTCGATGATTACCAGAGGAACCTCGGCCATCACAGCGAGACCGATCATCTCGGTCTTCAACGCCATGCCAGGCCCGGAGGTAATCGTGCATGCAGTCTTGCCTGCATAGGACGCACCGATGGCAAAACCGATCGCTGCTATCTCATCCTCAGCCTGGTGCACGAAACCGCCCGTTAAATGAAAGTCCTCGGCAAGATAATGAGATGCCGATGTCGCCGGGGTGATTGGATACATCGCGACCAGCTCTATGCCGGCAGCCATGACACCGAGCCCTGCCGCGGTGTTGCCGTTGATAACGACCGGTGATTTCATTCGATTTTCCTCGGCGGTGGGGATTTCGAACGCGTAGTCCAGATTCTCCTGTGCGAAAGCGTAGCCGGCATCAAACAAATCATGGTTGATCTTGATGACCTTCTCGCTTTTCTTTTTGAATATCTTCGCAATCTCATTCTTGGCCGTGTCGGTATCCCGACCAAAAATTCTGCAAAGCATCCCGAGCACAAACATGTTCTTGCCCTTGCGCGGGTCGGGCACGAGCTTGAGACATTCTTTCTGGATCGGCAACTCATGCACGACCAGCCCCTGCGCGGCGAAATCGGCGAGTGCGTCCTTGTACTGATTGCGAACTTTTTCTTCGGGATCTTCGGCCCACATGCTTTCCAGCAAAACGACCGTGCCCTTCTTATAAGCGTGATTATCGATGCGGGAGTAGAGCACCTGCTCGTTAAACGCGACGACCATTTCAGCTTCGTCACCCATATTGGTCATTTCTTTCGACCCCATGCGGACGCGGATGCCGCTGGCGCCCTGGCGCTCCCTCGCGGGCGGCTGGATTTCGGCGGGAATGATCTCCACGGTCCAGACACCGTTGCCCATCTTGCCGCTCACCAGTCCCAGGATCTGGCCACATTTTTGTGCGCCCTCGCCGGAATCGCTCACAATCTCTACGATGTACTCATTAACCTGCTGAGCGCCTACCGATTTGACGGGGGACGCAACCTCAATTTGGGCCATTTTGGAATCCTGATCTGCTGACTTGCTGTGTTGCTCTTTGTGAGCGTTCTCTATTATGGCGCGGAGTTCTTCTGCAACTGCCCACCGCGCCTCCCTGGCTTCTTCCAGATCATGTGTGTGCAGCGATTTCCGCAGATCGTGGCCAAGAACACCACGCAACGGTTTCGGCACGGCGATCTTCACCCACCACATCTTGTCCCGCTTGAACAAGTATTTGGTATCGCCTGTGATCTGTGATTTCGACATGTTGCTTATCCTGCAGCACCTGTGTTTGAAGACTGTACCTTTTTTATCCGTGGGGCGTTTATAGCAAGGGGTCTGGGGCAAAGAAATAGGTATAAACATCCGTGTTACAGGTGTGGGTCCGGCCCAGCTTGTGCCGCTCATCTGATCCGATATTCGTACCTTTGGGAAGCGTTGCCGTCATGTGTGCCGGGACAGGCAGAAAAGACCGCAATAACCGGCGTATCTGCCCGACATTTGGCACAGTGGCGCGCCCGGCAGGATAGGCGAGTCGCTACTCGGCTGCGCCTGTCGTCGCGCTGCGCGCTCCTCGGTGCGAACCTCCACCCTTCGGGCGGTACGGCTCGAACCTTGCACACAAGGCACAAACAAAAAGGCCCACAAGGGACCTTTTAAATTATGGCGCGCCCGGCAGGATTCGAACCTGCGGCCCCCAGATTAGGAATCTGGTGCTCTATCCGACTGAGCTACGGGCGCAATGTTGATTTCTTTGTCAGACAATTCGAGCCATCTGAATATAGCAGCGCTTCGCGCTGCATGGTTCTCCTCGGCGATTCTAGCAAAGTGTCGGGCGTAGTCGCATAATTGCAGGATGAACGGAATAATCCTTCGCACGCTCATCATCATGCTGGGGCTGTATCTGGCGTCGATACTGATTCCAGGTGTGCAGATTGTTGGTACCGGCAGTTTCATCATTGCCGCTGTATTATTGGGTCTCGTCAATGCATTCGTTCGCCCCGTCGCGTTTCTGCTGACATTGCCGCTGACCATAGTGACGCTCGGTCTATTCTTGTTTGTCCTCAATGCCGCAATGTTTGGGCTCGTTGCTGCGATGCTCGAGAACTTTTCGGTCGCGGGATTGGGCTCAGCCATTCTTGGCTCTATAGTTGTCAGCATCACAAGCACGATTGCGTCCTGGTACATTGGGCCGGATGGTCGCTACGAAGTCTTTGTGATTCGTCGCGACTAGAGACACACCACACTTCTTGACTACCCTCGGAGCATCACCTTGAGAAACACATTTGTTCTCGGCGTCATAGCCGTACTTATCGCGTTGGCTGCGTGCACGAGAGAAGAGCCAGCAACTGCGAGCGACGGGAATGTCGCAGGCGAGGATGCCGCGAAAGAAATTACCGACGAATTCATTCGCGAGATTATTGCCGAAATTTCCAGCGATGCGTATGAAGGCCGTGGGCCGGGCAGCGCCGGTGACGTAAAAGCACGTCAGTACCTCGCAGGAAGGTTGGCCGAACTGGGTCTGCTACCTGGTGCAGCAGACGGAACCTGGGAGCAACGATTTGACCTGGTCGGCGTGAACAGCCACCAGCCCGCAAGATGGAAATTTGAGGGTGCAGGCAGTTCGCTGACGATCAAGCAATGGGATGATTTCATAGTCAGCAGCGGGGTGCAGAAAGATCGTTCTGAAGTGTCGGGCGCGGAAGTCGTTTTCGTCGGCTATGGCATTCAGGCACCGGAGTTTGACTGGGATGACTACGCGGGGGTGGATGTCACTGGAAAAGTAGTTCTTGTCATGAACAACGACCCGGACTGGGATCCCGATCTCTTCGCCGGCGATACACGCCTTTGGTATGGACGCTGGGACTACAAGCAACAAAAAGCGGCCCAAATGGGTGCCGTAGGTACAATTATCATCCACACGACGCCATCTGCGGGCTATCCATTCCAGGTACTGCAAAATTCGGGCGCCGGCGCGCAGTTTGAATTGCCGGCGGGCGATGCGCCGCGCAGCCAGTTCAATGCCTGGTTAGCGGAAGATGCCGCACGCAAACTGGTTGCTTTGGCCGGCAAGGATCTGGACGTATTGCGAGAGGCGGCCTACAACAGGGATTTCGAGCCGGTAGCTCTGGGCGTTACAACGTCGATTGCGATGGACGTTGAGATCACCAGGGTTCAATCGGCGAATGTGCTTGGTCTGATACCAGGCAGTGATCCCGTCCTAAAGGACGAGGTGGTCATCTACTCGGCCCACCACGATCACCTCGGTATCGGTCCGGCGAATGACGAGGGTGACACGATTTACAACGGTGCGATGGACAATGCCTCAGGTGTTGCCGAGGTCATTGCAATGGCCAAAGCGTTTAAGTCGCTGGCAGTCGCCCCGCGCCGTTCTATTCTTTTCGCGTTGGTCGGCGCAGAGGAGCAGGGATTGATAGGCTCGGAGTGGTTTGCGGCTAACCCGACTTTTGCGCCGGGAAAAATCGCGGCAAATCTCAATTACGATGGCGGCAATATCTGGGGTGAGACGCACGATGTCACCTACATTGGCCTTGGCAAATCATCCATCGATCAGATCGTCAAGTTACTTTTGAGCGAGCAGGGGCGGGTCGTGAAGCCCGATCAATTTCCCGACAAAGGCTACTTTTATCGTTCAGACCAATTTAGCTTCGCAAAAATCGGTGTGCCTGCAGTGTACCTCGATCCAGGTACAGACTTCGTCGATCGGCCACCTGAGTGGGGCAAGCAGCAAGTGGATTTCTACACCGAGGTTCACTACCACCAGCCGTCCGATGAGTACGACCCGAACTGGAATTTTGAGGGCATGATAGAAGACGCCCGAATAGGTTTTTGGATAGGCCTCGCGATAGCGAATGCCGATGATATGCCGGTATGGAATGAAGGCGACGAATTCGAAGCGGCGCGCCTTGAGGCACTCGCCGCAGAGCAAGACTGAGCCAGGTGTCTAAGAGGGGCGAACAATCAGAATGTCGGAAGGCAGGTGGTCAAGCACCTGTTCAGCGGTACTGCCCAGTACACGTCGTTTCAGGCCCGTCCTGGCCCAAGCCCCCATTATCACCAGGTCTGCATCGTATGCGCGGGCAAAGGCCGGCAGGATATCGCGCGTGCGCCCGGGTAACTGATGAACGTCGTCCTCGGGAATATCGTTTTCACTGGCAAGCTTGTCGAGTTTTTGCCGGTGCGATTTACGGATATCCTGATCGAGTTTTTCCACCGGTAAGCGGACGGGCTTTATCGATAGCATCGCATGGCTACCAATTTCAACGAGACGTTCATAAGTATGCAACAGCATCAGCTTTCCGCCGCATTTGCTTGCCATCGATTTAGCGGCGTCGACGATTAGCTGATCGATCGAGTGGTATTTGTCTTTACGATGCGTAGGGTCGACAGCAGCAATAATTACTGGTGTCTTATTCCATTCCCGCGGCTTAACAAGCCACAATGGCGCCGTCAGTTTTCGAATTAAGCGCCAGTCCGTATACGTGAAGGTCGCGCGTTCGGCAGGGCTGTGATACGCCGTTCCCTTAACAACGAATTGTGGCTCGCTATCGAGCGCTTTTGCGACTATTGCGTCAGCGGCCGGGCGTTCATGTGTAATCGACGTTGTTACCTTCAGGCCGTCGTCTGCGACAGACTCAGCCAGTTCCTCGAGAACGATCTCCTGC
>JAOTWM010000374.1 GCA_029862885.1 Gammaproteobacteria bacterium | reverse complement strand
CTCGAACCCCAGGCAGTCCGAATCACGCTCAAACATCAGAGCCCAGGGGTATTCCGGTTCCTATCCACCGCCAGACAGATCGCTGCCCGAATATTAGAACATGGGCGCTTACATGCGACGTACGTCGGACGCTCCGGAATTCGATCTTTTCGAGCGATAGGGACTCGCGCCGCTTGGGCCAAAATTATCTACGGGTTCTACTATACTTACCCAGAAGCGACGGAATGTCGTGGCTGGGGTGACTGAATGGATCTGCGGCGGAATCTTCTTGTGCTGCAACACCGGCTGCGTGGTTGGTGCGCTGTTGGAGCTGCCCCGGGATGTTGGAACGATGCTCCAGATTATATCGTATCGCAGCGTAAACACTCCGTTGCGAAATCCGGAATTGCTCGTGCTTGTTGGTAATCATTGGATATTTAAACGCTAGCCTATTACTGCTAAAGGTCGGACAGCATGGAAAGTACTATTCTGGTTATCGACGATGACCTTGTTAACCACATAACCCTAGGCGCACACCTGGGCGCCCTAGAATGTAACTTATTGTATGCAGAAAGCGGTGCGGTCGCTCTGGATATATTGAATCACACCGTGGTAGATCTGGTGTTGCTGGATGTCCTGATGCCCCAAATGGACGGCTTCGAAGTGTGCTCGCGAATTCGCTCGACGCCGGAGCTGGCCGAAGTCCCTATCATAATGATCACTGCCTTGGACGATCGACCTTCGCGATTGAGAGGAATCGACGTCGGAGCCGACGACTTCCTTAATAAGCCCGTAGATTATGAGGAATTACGGGTGCGAGTACGGTCGATACTGAGACTTAATCGGTATCGCCGGATGCTGGAAGAGCGCAAGGAGATCGATCGCCTTAAGGCGGAGTTCATTGCCGTCATAAGTCACGAACTCAGATCGCCCCTGACGCGAGTGTTCGGTTCTCTTGGCCTGATGCGTGGCGGGGCGCTCGGCGAACTCTCCGACGAGGTCAAAGAGATGACAGAAATTGCGTATCACGGCGCTGATCGCTTGATACGTCTGGTCAATGAAATTCTCGATATCGATCAAATCAATGCTGGGAATATGGAATTTAATAACGAGCCAGTCGACATTTGCCACCTTATCGAACAGTCGATCGAGGCCATTCACCCAAATGTCGTGGATAGGAGGGGAGCAGAAATCGATGGGGTGGACGTTAAGTTTGTATTCGACAACTCCCTAGCGGGGGTCAATGTGAACGCCGATCCTGGTCGCCTGACTCAAGTAGTCGATAATCTACTATCCAACGCCGCGAAGTTTTCACCACCCGGAGGTACGGTTGAGATCTCCGTAGCGCGTAATAATGGCAATCTGCGTATTGCTGTAAGCGACGAAGGGCCCGGCATTCCGGAGGAGTTCCATAGCCGGATCTTTAAGAATTTCTTTCAGGTCGATTCCTCGGCTACACGCGAGAAATCGGGTGCCGGTTTGGGCCTTAGCATTTGTAAGGATATCGTCGAAACGCTGGGCGGTGTGATCGGTTTCGATACGAATACCGATGTCGGCATAACTTTCTATTTCGAGCTACCGGAATCGCAGCAAGCCCAGGCCGACGCTAGTAGCGCTACCAACTGATCGGCATAGAATCCAGATTCCTGGATTATCAACTAGGAAACGGGGTGTATTTGACCTCCCGCCAACCTAGCATCCGGCCCGTATTGCTTAACCTGCCAGTGGTCACGGCTCGTAATTCAATATCGACATTAAGAAATCCGCCGGGCCGCCCGATAATCTGACTCCAGAATAATTCACTGTTTTAGCTTGCGATATTTGAGCGGCTTACTACGCTTAGAGCGAGGGGTAAACCCTAATATATTAGCACACACTTATGTAGTTTTGGCCGTCGCGGGCGTCAGCGCTCGCAGGAGGGCTACAGATTACTCACAGAGGAATAGTCGCCATGTATACGAACGGCAGTAAATCCAGACTGGCTCTGTTCGGCGCGGTCTTATTCGCAGTCGCTTTGCTTGCGGGTGTACCCGCAAATTCATTGGGATCGGCGAAGCAGGAGCTCGTGTTTCTGACCTGGTCGGAATATATGGATCCCGAAGTGATAACGGAGTTCGAAGAGAAATTCAACGCAACGGTCAAATTCGTTTATTTTGAATCCGATGACATCAGAACAGAGATACTCGCCGACCATGATGGCGCGGGCTTTGACGTGATCTGTGTAAGTGGTCTCACCGTTGCCCAGTACGTCAGACAGAATTGGCTGGCTGCCATCAGTGAATCCGACATTCCGAATGCAGAACATATCTACCCACGCTGGGCAAGCGCCTTTCCCGACACCAAGGAGTACGCGGTGCCGTTTTTCTGGGGGACGACCGGGATTGGGTACCGGGCGGATCTAATCCCCGAAGGCATTAAGAGTTGGAAAGAATTCTTCAGCCCCCCCGAGTCTCTGCGTGGCAAGATCGTCATGATGGACTACAGCCGCGATATCATGGGAGCGGCCCTGAAGGCGCTAGGATTTTCTCTCAACACCAGTGATGAAAAGGAGCTTGCGGAGGCAGAGCAGCTGCTGCAGCAGCAAAAGCCTTATGTCCAATCCTACTCATACGTTAACCTATCCGAAGAATCGGTACTGGTTAGCGGTGAAGTGTGGGCGTCCATGATGTACTCTGGCGACGCACTGATGCTCCAGGAGCACGACGAAAACATCGTCTATGTCCTGCCCGAAGAAGGCGGCAATATCTGGATAGACTATCTTACAGTCGCCCAGGCCTCCAAAAGGAAAGAACTGGCGATGCAGTTCATCAATTTCTTAAACGAGCCGGAGATCGCGGCCCGGGTGGCGGAGTTCGTGTACTACGCAACACCCAACAAGGCGGCCGAACAATACCTTCCTAAGGAATATTTTGAAGATCCTGTAATTTATCCGAGCGAGGAACAGTTGAGTCGTTCGGAGTTCCATAGGCCGCTGGCGCCGCGCGCGCAGCGATACACCAACGAGCTTGTTGCCAGACTACTCAACTAGGAGTATCGAAGACGGCCCGCGGGTTGCCACTTCGGTACGCGATCGCCCGTGACGCTGCAGGCAAAAATTCTGATTTTATTGGTGCCGCTAATTGTCGCGCCGATGGCGATACTCGGTTTTGTCGCTTACTCGCAATTGCGTGCGACATCGGAGCAAGAGGCACGCGCCAATATGCTGGCGCTTACGCGGCAAGTCGAGTCCTATGCAAAATCACGGATACGAGCAGCCGAGAGCAATATCGAACTGTTCGCTGGAGCTAAATTGCTTCATCGCTATTTAAATATTGATGATGAGGTTCAGCGCATTGAGGTTATGCAGAGCCCCGTACTAAGGTTGCTGTCGGGTTTTCAGAATACCTATCCCGAGTACTACGAGATTCGCATTCTGCTCCCGGACGGCTATGAAGACACGCGATCCATTAACCGGAATATTCCCAACGCCCAACGCGTAGAAACTGATACCGAATTTTTCCAGGAGATGCAGAGCTCTGTGGACCCTATTTACAGCACGGTTTATCACAACCCAGACAACGACGAGTTCGCTCTGCTGGTGGGGACGAGGTTGATGCTCAAGAATCGGGCCGTTGACCCCATTCTCGCGGAGCCGGAATTGCGCGGATACCTGACGGTAACCATGGATCTGGAATTCTTGCAGGAACAAGCCCAGAAACATATCCTGGGCGAGCGGGGTGTGGTGTTCTTCACCGATAGCACGGGGCGTATTTTGTTTCATCCGGATAGTAAAAGACGGGGGGAGTTTGTTGCTCCCCAGATCGTGTCCCACATTTTCGATCACGACACTCAGGCGTTGCACGAATTTGACGACCACGGCGAGACGGTCTTCATCCGTTCGAAATTAATAACCAATAATTTGATTCTGATAACTTTATTGCCCGAGACGGAATTTGCCGCGGCAGCTCACAAGCTCGCCTTGCTGGTGGCGCTCATTACCTCGCTCTCAATTCTTATCTTCGCACTGTTAACCTTTGGCATATTGAAGTATTTATTGGTCACGCCGATCCAGAAACTGAAATTGGCTTCAAAGGAGATCGGCGCGGGCAATCTCGATATATCGATCGACCTGCAACGGCGCGATGAACTCGGGGATTTGGCGAAATCCCTTGAGGAGATGGGCGCAAACTTACGCCATTCCTCTGACCAGGTTGAAAAGGCTGATGCGGCCAACCAAGCCAAGGCCGAGTTCCTTGCCAATATGAGCCATGAGATCAGGACGCCGATTAACGGCGTACTAGGGATGCTCAACCTACTTGGTCGTACCGATCTTACGGAGAAACAGCGCGACCTCGCGAACACAGCCAACCACTCTGCCGAGAGCCTTTTAGAGATCATCAACGACGTGTTGGATCTCTCCAAGATCGATGCAGGTATGTTGACGCTGGAAAATACCCCCTTGGAGCTGCGGACGCTAGTAGAAGATGTCGCAATTTCGCAGGCCCAGGCTGCGCAGAGGAAGAATTTGGATCTCACATTCTTTGTGGCAAGGGAGGTGCCATGGTCGGTCCAGGCTGACTCAGTTCGCCTGCGCCAGGTTCTCACCAACCTGATTAGCAACGCTATAAAGTTTACTAAACAAGGCGGGATCACAGTACGGGTGGCAGTTGTTGACGATGCCGAACAGACGGTGACGTTGCGTTTCGAGGTGAAGGACACCGGGATCGGGATAACATCCCAGAGTCAAGCACATATATTCAAATCGTTTTCACAGGCAGATGGTTCAACGACACGTAAGTACGGCGGCACCGGACTCGGTCTTACAATTTCGATGCAGATCGTTGAGATGATGGACGGTGAGATCGGAGTGAGGAGTACTCCCGGAGAAGGATCGACGTTCTGGTTCACTGCCCGCTTGGGAAAAATGGCGGTGTCTCGCGAAACCGCCGATCATCAGCTGCCTGATTTCACAAACCTGCGAGCCCTGCTGCTGGATGGAAGTAACGCCAGCCAAGCGATGATCGGACATCAGCTAGCCATGTACGGGGCAGAAATAACCACTGCAACGAGCGGCTGGCGGGGATTGAAACGGTTGCGAGCGGCAGTGGCCAAAGACGAATCTTTCAATCTAATCATTATCGACAATCATTTGCCAGATACGAATACCGTTGAGATCGTCCAGAGCATGCGAGAGTATCCGGCTCTGGCCGCCGTGCACATTATCGTACTGACTTACGTGTCCGATGAGGTGGATTTCAGGGCGCTTGCGGATCTGGGTGTGAAGGTATATTTAAACAAGCCAGTA
>JAOTWM010000373.1 GCA_029862885.1 Gammaproteobacteria bacterium | reverse complement strand
GTCCAGATCGGACGATCCTTTGAGACCGAATCGTGAAGACACATTTCTTTGGTCCCATACGGTATCAGCCCCCGGGGCATCTGAATCAAACATGCTTAGGGCATTGTTGACACGGCCGTAGACTTCCGCCGCATTGGCCGCGACTGGTACGGCTAGCGAGGCAGCAACCGCGGTGGCTAGTAGTTTCTTGTTCATGGAGAATTCTCCCAAAAGTTTAAAGTTGTAAAACTAACGTTAGTGAACTCGCGCTTCGAGTGGGCGTATTTTGCAACGTTGAATACCAAAATAGCAACAGTTTTTTGCATAAAAACGACAGAATAATCAGAGTGTTGTAAAAATGATACAACAAGCCCACGACCGAGGGGTTGATGCGTGCGAAACGCGCAAATCGATGCCGTTCAGGTAGCGTTAAGCATCGAATGTCAAAATACACCGGTTCCCGATACTAGGGCGCGATAGTGTAGAATTCCGCCACCATGCCGAATCACTCAAATATTTTCCTGCCGCAACAGCGGCGTGCCCGGGTTGGTATCATTGTGGCGGTTCTGGTGCTGTTGCAGGCATGTTCCTATGGTTACGAGCCCGAGGAGCCTTGGGGTAGGGAAAGTGGTAGAAAGATCCCTGATGATCAGGGGATTCCTATTGGACAACTGGTTGGCCGGCGGGACGCACCCTCAGAGCAGAAGACGGCGCGTAACATTCCCGGGGTCGATGATCCTGACTACCAGGAATATTTGGAATGGAAGGAGTGGCAGGAATTCAAGCGCTACCAGGAGTGGAAACGTAAGCAGGAGACGGAAGCCAGCCAATAGCGGCCCTAAGTTTTCGCTATTCGTGATGTGGAAGTAACAGACCCTCTACGACAAAGCCGCTAATTGAATTCGTAGCCATAGCGAAGATCTTTCTCACCGTGGACCTGGGCGTGAAATGAAACGACGACCCGGTCCCGTTTCCCCTGATACGGAAACACCATATGTTTTAAGTACGATGGGAACACGGCAATTTTCCCATCCTCGGGAAAGGAGTCCCACGTATGGTACTGCAGGTATAAATTTCCGAATTCGGCGTGCCCCCCCGCGGAATACTCCATGTACGGCCCATAGAATCGGGTTACGCCGTTAATTAGGCCGTCTTTCTTATCCGTAGCCGAACGACCCGATTCACCGGCCTGAACATAGTAAACGCCGGACCAAGAGCAGTTGCCGTGCACATGGGTTTCATGAAATCCGTAGCCATTACTCATCTGGAACCAGACACCGGTGAGGTGCACATCAATATTTTGGGCCCGTTGCCAATGCGGGCCGTTGACGTCGGCGGCCAATTCAAACACCGAGTCGAGGATAAATTTGATGAGCTTCGCGAACGCGGGGTGATCTTTGTAGAGTATGTGCAGATTATCCCGGCTCGCGAAAATCGGTTGTTGTTTTTTCTCGTGCTGGTGGCGGTGTTGGTAGAACAGCTCCAGCAAATCGGCCTGGATCAAGGTGTGCTCGTCGTTAGAGCGGACCAATATTGGCGTCGCCCATAGATATTGGATTTCGGAGGAGTCGTTTGTGGTTGGCACGTGATTTGATCTTCAGCGTTAGTGCACAAACTCTAATCTGATCCGTGGCTCGCCTGCAACTAACTCGTCGTAAGTATTTTCAGCAACCCGCAGGCGCTTAGTCGGGATTCGTGGTTTCTTCGGTTACTGAGTGCGATACTGCGGTGTATTGTGACAAATTACGATTCCAGATCACGAACACGCTCGCTCTAAAAGTAGCCAATGAGCCGCTTAGACAGCTTCATTCGACGGTTACATGCGCAAAAGGCGTGTCTCGATAGCGCCGTGCCGCTCATTGCGGCGGTCGAGGGTCCGATATTGGAAATCGGGCTCGGTAACGGGCGTACCTACGACCACTTACGCGAGTTATTCCGCGATCGCGAGATTTTTGTGTTTGAGCGTCGCGTCGCTGCGCATCCGGATTGCATACCGGATCCGGAGCATTTAATTCTAGGGGATATTCATGAAACCCTACCGACCGCGGAGCAAAGGATTCGCGCGTCGGCTGCGCTTGCTCACGTCGATTGCGGCACCGGTGATTCGCAGCACAATAAGGAATTGGCTGCTGCCATTACGGATGGGATCGAGCGTCTTATGCGGCCAGGCGGCATTATTGTGTCGGATCAGGCCATGCCGCACCCGACCTTTGTCGACGTCGCGTTACCGGGATCCGTTGCCGACGGGCGATATTTCATGTATCGCCGTGTCTAGCCCGAACCCTTCGTGAATTATCCGGGCTAGCCCAACGGCCTGATGCATCGCGCTCGCACTCAGGAATTCTCGTGCTGTGGTACTCGATTGCTTGGAAGCGTTTGTCGGTGCGCGCCCGCGCCTACTTCCGTCCGATTAGCATGAACCGGGTATATTTCTTGAGGGCCAACTCTCCCTCGTAGAGACACTCGCGAAGAGGCGCTTGTTGTTTGAATGCCGTCAGGTCCGAAACGCAATTAATGTGCTCGGAGCACGAGTAAAAGTCGTTGGACTGCAACGTAATGAGTGCATCGCCGGGGAGTCGTCGGTACCAGGTATCGAAGTCAGGGATATGTTCGCAGCTCGTGTTAATTATCACCGCGTTGCGCGAAGACTTCTTTTCGATTGGAAAATCGAACTCCAGCATATCGGCCGTAACCGCGAGGAATTTACGATCGGCGACGTACCTTCGGTTCAGCGTCTCGGCGACCAATTTACAAGAATTGTCGATATCCACGCTCACGACCTGATCGCAATCGAAACGCCTGTCGTTCAATAAAATCGAGCTTAATACGCCGTACCAACCACCGAGGATAAACACGGTGCCAAGCCGTCCCTGGGTCAAGTCATGCAGTTTATCGACCAGCCAAACCTTGCTCCGCATTTGGTTACGATTAAACGCGTTTCCCAATGCCGAACTGGGATATTGCGCCGTGGTATCAAGCAAGTCCGAGATTAGCGCGCTGCCAAAATACACCGACAGACCGTCGAGGATATCGCGGTAAATTTCTTCGTTGTCAGTCATCGTCGGGCAAATCATCGGCAGGCTGCCCGTATCCGGCGGAAAGCACCCGCGCTCTACAGCGACGATTGAGGTGCGGGCGACGACATTTCCGGATTAAGTTGGATCGCAATTTTTACCAGCGTGGCCGGGCTGGTGAGATTAATTGTCCGAATTCATCTGCTCGTACAGCAATGTGATGATTTGGTCGCCGGTTTCGGTATGCTCGCCGGCTGCGTCGACCGCCGTGACGCGGGTACCTAACGGGTCGCGCGCGAGCGTCAGGTCGTATTGCGTTGCCAGCGATTCGTCGGTATCGGACTTGTTCCAGAGTTTGGAAAACCAGCTCTTCTTTTTAGGAGCATTGTCCTCGTCAATGTATCGAATCGTATACGTTCCTCCATTTCGATCCTTGTCCTCTACGGCGAAGTACATTTTATCCAGTGTCTGGCCGACACGCCGCCACGCCTGCGAGTAATCATCTTTCAAAATCAGCGTAAGCCTGCCGTCGACATCACGTGCAACCGCCACGCTGGGCTGCGGCGATGCACCGCCGTCGCCCGTATCGTAGCCCTGGGCTGATTTTTTCGTCGCTTGGAACGCCTTGAAATCGGCTTGCTCGGGCCCCTGTTGCTTGCGCCACTCCATATACCTCTCAAATTCTTCCCATTGCCTGAATTTGTCGAAGGTGTCGGCATTTTGTTGTCCGCTGGCGCTGGCCTCAACACCCGATGCCGACGGAATACGATTGGCCTCATTGGGCGGGACTGAGCTTAAGCCGGGCGGAATTTCCAGGGAGTTGCCGATCGACGCGTTCTTATAGATTGCATCTTCATCAGATTTCTTCGTTCCCCCGCAGCCAGTGAGGATACCCAGTGCAACTATCGAAAACGCAAGCGGGCGAATTGCCGCTATAAAATGTTTGAGCATGGAGTGTCTAGTCCGGGTCTCTAGTTACATCAACGGTCATAAATTTGACTATCGGCCAGTCTTGTGCCGACGTGGTAGGTATTGCATAGCGGTCCGCCCGACGAGGGCGGCAGTTTTGGGCCGTAAATGGTGAAACGAGGTGAATTATACCGAATCCGCGGATTACCTGGCTAGGCGACTCGCCGGTAGCGGCAGGTCCGGATTTTGCAAGATAAAGCCCTGCGCGACTTGTCTATCGGCCGCGGGTTCCGTATTTTAGGCGTCTGCTCATGAGAATAAATGTCAGCCAATTCGGTTACTCAATCCCGGCCCGCGTCTTCGCGTGTGCGGCGATGTTGTGGGCCGGATCCCAGGGTGTCGCGGCCGATGACCCGAAGCTGATCCGGTTGGCTACCACCACCAGCACGGATAATTCCGGTTTGATACGAGCGATTTTGCCGGAATTCGAAAAGCAATACGGGTATACGATTCACGTTATTGCCGTGGGCACTGGCAAGGCGTTGGAATTGGGGCGCCGTGGCGATGTCGATTCGGTGTTGGTCCATGATCGTGCGGCCGAGCTTCGGTTCGTCGCCGAGGGCTATGGTGCCGATCGCGAAGATGTAATGTACAACGACTTCGTGGTGGTGGGTCCACCGGCCGACCCTGCTGGAATTGGCGGGGGCCGTGACGCACTCGAATCGTTTCGCGCCATTGCTGCGGCCCAAGCCTTGTTTCTTTCACGTGGCGATGATTCGGGAACGCACCGCAGGGAAAACCGACTGTGGGCGAAGGCCGGGGTTGTGCGCACCGACGCATGGTACCGCGAAGTCGGTCAGGGAATGGGTAAGGTGTTGCAAATGGCGAGCGAACTCGGCGCCTACACGATTACCGATCGCGGCACTTGGCTGGCGTACCGGCAGCAGCTGCAACTCAAGCTGGTCGTGGAAGGTGATCCGGAAATATTCAATCCTTACGGTATTATCGCGGTGAACCCGCAGCTCCACCCAGGGGTCAATTACGCAGGCGCACGAGCACTCGCCGACTGGCTCATATCGGCGGCCGGGCAGCGTGCAATTGGCGAATTTCGGGTGAACGGCGAACCGCTTTTTCACCCGAACGCTAGTGTCCTGTCCCACAAATAGGTTGTATTTCAGCGTGCCAACAAGCGTCCAGGCGCTAGGCGCGCCGAGGAGGAATAGCCGTAGCTATGGCGACGAGGCGCAACGACGCGAATGGGCGCTTGTTGGCACGCCCTGCGGGAGCCCCCCAATGGGTCCACTACATCGTTGCAGTTCTTGGAAAGGGCTCGCCATTCCCTGCGAATTGCGCCTTGTATTGAACACATTGGGG